>CALGBN010000343.1 GCA_937877765.1 Candidatus Bathyarchaeota archaeon
TTCAAGCAGAAGACGGCATACGAGATGTAGAGAGGTCTCGTGGGCTCGGAGATGTGTATAAGAGACAGGTATAATTGTCACTTGATATAAACAGATGTATTTGATTTCTTGATTAAACAAAAAAACCTCTATAGTGTAGAAATGTAAAACCACAACTATGCAAAATAGGCCATTGTCCATTAAGCCTCCACGGAGCATCCACACCATTGCCTGCTTATTGCCTATTTCTTTTAGAGTCTTCTTAAAACTGAGACTGTGCCCGCTTTAAAAATAAGGGGCTAGTGTCTACGTCTCTTAACCCAGATCAATGCGGCTGCTCCGATGAACAATGCTCCAATAGGAAAGCCCGGTATCCCCGTCTGTTGCTCCACTTGTTCCTTTATCCCAGACAACTCATCTGGAATCGTGACATTGATGTTCTTCAACTGATCCACGTAGGTGGTTATCTGGTTCTTTATCTCGTCAACATTCACTTTATCGGGTAATCCGAGATCCTGTATACTTGGAGGGCTAATTCCTACATCGGTGCTCTTGTCCTCTAGCCTGAAGGAAACGAGCCCAGTCTGGTTATCGTAGACAATGTTCTCGTTTTGCGTGTAATACCCCACAGCGAAGTAGACGGTTCCAGGATCATCAGCTACAAACACGATATCATAAGTCTTAGATCCTTGCCCATTCACATTATCGTTTACTCCGCCAACGAAACTCATGCTGCTATTATCCCAAATACTAGGCGCGATATCAGTGGCTGTATCAAAACTATACGCTACTGTAACCTTGACGCTAACATTCTCTCCCACATTGTAGCTGTCAGGGGTCTGTATATTCGTGATAGCCATTGTGCCAGTAGGCACATTCTCTAGTATTGATGACCCTAACGCCGTGTTGTCATCAATTAAATCAAAGACCACATGCCCCCACCAAGTTCCATTGTTAAGTACATTCACAACCCACTCACCGGGCATATTCTCAGCGGGCTCACCCATGATCTCTGTCTCAAAAAACGTTGAGTAGCTAGGATTGTTCTCAATCCACGCTGGGGCAACCCATGTCTCGTTGAAATATTCACCATTATTAGGAGACCACCACTCGAAGTAGAGGGTCTCATTTACGTGAATATCTGTCATATTAACCCAGATAAATACCGCGTCATCCGTAACAGGAACTTGATTATTGGGTATAGGAACTCCATTCGCGTCAAAATCTGTACAAACCACTATATCTTGTATTACAAGCCCATACGCGGCTACTGTTGATAATAATGTGAACCCGAGTAGGGCTATAATACATATTTTTAATCCATTTTTCATGCGGTTAGTATGTTCTTGTATAATATACACCTTTCTTAGATTAGAATTCGTTAAATTTTAAGAATAAATACGCTTCATCGCTAGGGGAAAGTCTAGGCTATTAGCAGCTCCATTTTTCGGTATTGATATTTATATGAAATATGATAAGTATATAATGGAGTTCAGAACACGCGCTAATTATCCACAGTTTGTTGAGTTCTGTGTGTACCTGTACGTTGAAATAAGATCCATTGTTGAGTAGCAACATCCCGAGCTTGAAACAGGAAAAATATCCAAATTTCAGGAATTATATACTCATTGATGAGTGCGTGTTCCATAGTTTTCTTATCCCTATTTTTCTTTGTTATGCCGCGGGAAATTCAACATGCTTGTTACATGAGGCATGGGGTTATTTAGTTAGAGAATTAAATATCTTCAGGGTACCATCAATTTCTGCATAATAACGAACTCTTTCAAGATTCATATTTGAATACATAATAATAGCCCGAACATCAGCCTTATCCTTAGCAGATTTCTCTGGATCTATAGTAGCTTTTATCATACGAAGCTTGGCTCTAACTAAACTTTCAGAGGTCTGCAAAAAAGTCGGCTCTCCAAACAATGTACATGCAATCTTCTCAAGTGAACCCTGTAATAGTATAAAGTCAACAGAGAACGGGGATAATTTGTCCTCCACTGAAACAACATTATAACCTGAGCCTTGTGCTTTTCGAAAATCCTGCACTGAAACAACAAGATCGATTTCCCCTAGAACAGAAACTAGATGATCTAGTTCAGTCTCAGGAACCGTGAGAATAATATCTACATCCATTGTAGTTCTAGGCTTACCGTAATAGCTTGAAGCCAAGGCTCCTGTGAACATGTATTCGATTCCATTGCCATTTAATGCCTTGATCAAACGTATTACTAGGCCTTGATATGTGTCCAGTTTTATCACCTTTTGATTCGTTCACGTAGAATCCGATGTAGCTCTTGTTCTGATAACTCAGGATTATTTGATCTTATTCCCTCAAGGCATACTCGCGTAATAGCGTCTGACATATCCGCAGTGATTCGCACTTTTTCCTCTGAGGTGTATTCTTTCAAGACAAAATATACTCGATCTGCGGGTTATTTAGATATTTAGTAATAAAAGACAACCATACCAATTGGCTACAGATATTGCCAAAGAAATAGATCACAAACAAAAAACTACACCTCTGATTTAGAAACGCTACTGGATCAGAGAAAACCACTCATGAACATCTAGTATGATTCCTCCTGGACCCACGAAGATTGAAAAATTCATCCAAGAAACTAACTGAAATGAATCCTTAACGCTTCTTTTTCTCTTTCATCTCGTTCACGTACTCTAATAACGCTGGTTTTGTTATCATCCATTTATTTCCTTTCTTAAACGCACCAATTCTTCCCTTCCTAGCTAGTAGGCCTAGATAGTCCGCTGAATATGGGCTGATTAAGCTGGCTTCCTTTAATGTCAAAATTTCAGGCTCCTCAAGAGCATTCAAGTAAATATCTAGTACTCTTTCCGTGCTTCGTGCGATAAAATTGACAAAAGGTTCAAGATTACCCAAGTCTGCTTCTTGCAGCGTCTCTAGATATTTAGCACGGTCTCTATTTGTGATATTTATGATGAATGGGTAATGTTCTTTCATTAGTATTGCATTTAATAATAATCGTGCAGTTCTTCCGTTTCCTTCAGAAAAAGGATGTATTTTAACAAAACTGTGATGAAATCTCGCTGCTAGTTCTATTGGAGAGAATTCTTCAATGTTATTGTTTAACCATTCTAATAAGTCTCGAACTTTTTGTGGTACTTCGTTACTTCTTGGGGGTGTAAACAGTGCTCCAGTTATGAATACTCCTGAGGTGCGATAGTTCCCCGCTGATGGGTCTATTCCCTTTAATATTATCTCATGAAGGTGCAATATTTTCTCTTCAGTGATTTTATCAGAATTATAGACAATGTCCTCTATGAATCGAATTGCCTTTGGGTGGTTTTTTGCTCCTTGTACATCACTTAATGGTTTTTTACCAATAGTGATGCCTTCTTCAATTACTAATCTAGTTTCGTTTAACGTTAAGGTGCTTCCTTCTATAGCGTTTGAGTCGTATGTATACTCAATCATCAATTCTTTTCTTAGTCTATTTACAAAAGATGCTGGTAAAGGTCTTTTTTCGTCGAGTCTGATTTTTTTTTCAACTATTCTATCATGTATGACTCGATCAATTAGATACATAACAAACACAACCTAAAACCGATATAAATACATATCGAATAGAGTTAAAAACATATCAAAGCGATATAAATATTACACGAATGCTCGATATATGATATATATTCGATACAAAAAAATATCGGTTACTTCAAGAAAAAGATATTCAAAACATTCTAAAAACGTGTTTAAATCCTTATACGGTCTGCACACCAGCCACCCCTGATTCAGAAAGCTGCTGGATCAGAGAAAACCAAACCCAAACACCCTACACTTGATTCCTCCAGGACCCACGCAGCACCTCTGAACACGGAGAAACAAGAAAATGAAAAACACAAACAAACTCACCACACTAATCGTACTCACAATCATACTCACCACCATACTCACCGCCCCAACCACCCAAGCAGCCGCAGCAAGAGTCTACTTCTCAGCAGTAAGCCCTGACAAAAGCGGATACGCAGTAGACGAAACCGTAAAAATCAACATCAAATACAAATGGGAAGGCCTCACAGCAAACCAAACCGTAACCATACAACTCTGGAACGCCACAGACCTGATGGAAACCCTAGGCACATACACAACACCCTACAACATATCAGGCACATTAACCCCAAGCGGAACCAAAACCATCCAATACACCCCCACCACAGACCTAACAGAAGAAACCGGAACCACAACCTACAGCGTCAAAATGCTCAGCGCCGGAATCGTAGTAGACACAGCGGACCTCGTAATCCTAGTAGCCGACAGCCAAACCACCATGAGCATAACATGGCAAGACCAAAACAACGACCGCATCGTAGACCAAAACGAGCTAGTCACCTTCACCGCGTACATCAACTGGGCATTCGTAGAAACCACAGAAGCACACAGCCTCTACGTAAACTACGGAGACGGAGACAAACTACTAAGCACCGTAACAATCACCGCAGGATCAGGCAGCCAAACAGTAACAGACAGCCATGGATTCAACACCCGAGGAGCCAAAACAGCAAAATTCACCCTCAAAGACGCCACAGGAACCACCGTAAAAACCAGTACCGCCACCCTCACAGTAGGCCAACCCGCCACCACAACCCCCACAACCACAACAACACAGAAAACCAGCATAGTGGGCATGATCACCGCCAACTGGGCCATCCTAGCCATAGTCGCCGCCTTCCTAGTACTCGGCTACATCTACCTAAACGAAAACAAAGCCAACCCGGGGAGATAAACCATGAACCAAAACAGGCGAAAACTCCTCGTTTTTTCACTCATAGCCATCCTAGTAATAGGCTACATAGCGTTTACACCGGTAACAATCGCGGGTGCAAGTGCATCCGGGTCTAACACGGCGGAGGCGTCTACACCATACGGGGAAAGCATCGGCATAACAATCGGATCAGGGAGCAGCACCAGCGCATCGGCGTCCATCATAGACGCGGCGAAAGCGTCCTGGTTAGCAAGCTACAGTGACTCAGATAGCCAGAACGTCTATGATGTTAACGGCTCCTACAAGAGTCAGGAACAGGTTACAATGAGTTACAGCCTCAGCGTAACCTATTCAAGCGTAACCAACATACATGCAACCGTTAAAGTCAAGGCAATAGACAAAGGCACACCAACCAACTACCATGAATACGTATTAGCCAACGATAAGAGCCTGAGCGGGGCAAGCCCGATCAGTGACAATGGACAGACTCAGCCGAGCATCAGCGCCCACCTAACAGACATCGGAGGCAGCACCACCAGCGAGACCGTGCAGTACCAGATCTATTGCCAGGTAACAGCCACGGGCAGCGTATCCGGTGAAACCCTTACAGCCACAGTCGACTATACGCCATTCGGAACCCTGGAATACACGCGGACAAGTGAAAGCAGCGCAGCGGAGGTGACACCCACAGTAAGCGTAGCCAGCGTCATCGAATACAAGGCATCAGCCATAGACAACCTAGTCGGGTTACCGGATGGGTGGACTATACAACTCGTAGCCATAACATGCGTCACAGTCGCGTTAGCTTTAGCGGTGAAGCGGAGATGGCGTTAACCCCTTTTTTTATCATCACATTATCCACGGCTGCTGAGTCCGTGGAGGGTATTGGAGGCGTAGAGACACTAGGCACCATAGGCGGCGCAGTGTTCGCACTCTACGGGCTCTACAAACTCGGAACCATTGAGACGATTCTAAAAATAGGTCTCACAGTCGTAATCGCCATGGTGGTGCTGTACGCAGCGGGGTACGCGAACCCGGAGCTACAATCAGCCACATGGTACCAGCTTGTAGCCTACATCATGGAGTGGGCTCCAAGAATCATAATGCAGCAACTAGGAGGAATAGAAACATGATAATCGGAATAATCTTAGCGTCCCTACTGGGACTCGGTGGACTCTACTACCTGATACAGCTCAGCGGAGCCACCCCGGGGATAGTAGAAACACTCATCGCGCCATTCACCTTAGCCGTGACAAGGCTATTTCAGATAATAGGAGCCCTAGCCCCATTACTCGTAGCGATAGTACCCCTATACCTGGTTCTGAACAGCAAGACAGCCAGTAAAGACCGGGGTAAACTCGTCACATTCTCAGCCTTATACGGGTTAGCCCTCTACGGGTTAGCCATATTCACCGGCTTAGATACGCAGCTACTGCAGGCTATGCGGGGCAGCTGGTTCGTGGGAAGCACCCTAGGCTTAGCGGTGTCAACCCTAGGCGGGTTAGCGGGGTGGGTATCCGGCGTATTCACGGGGCTGCTGCTTTGGGGAGCCGGATTAGTCCTTGTGCTGGTTGAGGGAGCCCTTGACATAGTCGCGGGTATCGGGGACGCAGCCAGACACGGTAAACATGGTGTACGGGGTGCTCAACGTAGTATCCTGGATCGAATCGGAGGTAAACAGTAATGGTGCGTAGAACAAGAAGCAGAAGACCCCGCGAGAGGCGGGACAAGGGAGTCGGCGGCATCAGTGCGCCGAGTAGAAGCCGGAGACAAAGCAACCCATGGGAGGGCGTCGGGAACCGGGTGAGAACCAGTTACGAGGTTCTAGGGCATCCACAGTCAACCATTAAGCCAGCGAGGGAGGGCGTACACTACAAGGTACTAGCCTACACTGATTGGGGAGACCAATTCATACCCACAGTCATACAGTGGAACCATGGAGAGGTAGACGACCTCACAGACCTAGGTAAGAGCCGGAAGAACCTAGAAAAAGCCCGTAAACATCTAGGCGGTTTAGCGGATGATGTTGTAAAACAACGCGAGAAACAAGGGCTAAACCAGAGCATCAAAATCAAGCCAAGTGAGAACCTAAGCGATAACGAGTTAAAAACCCGGATACTGTTCTACCACAGGTTCGGTAATCAATTCGACTACCGGTTAGAGACGGATTCATGGGGCGGCTACGCAGCGGAGTGGGAAAACCGCTTCAGATCTAATCGGCTCTACAAAGCGGACAATGAAACTAAACGGGTTATAGACAAATATATCGAGGGTAAGAGCCGCGAGGAACTAGAGAAAACCTACGATCAGATAATGAAAAAACATCAAAGCGGCAAAACCAAGAAACCCGCTAAGGCTCAGATCAGGATAGATGGCAGAACCTACCTTGAACACACGGGAGCCTACAATAAGGCTGAGGCGAAACGCAAAGCAGCGGAGATAAGAAGCCGCGGCTACTACGCCAGAGTAGTCAAGACAGGCTCAGGGTACACGGTATACGCAGCCAAAAAGGAGGCTTAGCCGTGTACCAGCAATTAGACGTATTTTTTGAGCAGCCCATCGGCACAATAGAGGACTTAGCAGGTAGAAAAGACCTCAAAAAAGTATCCGGATTCCATGAGATGGACACAATCAAGTGGGGTCCAGAGGAAAAAGCCCGCCCATACAAGGGATTCTACATCAAGCGTAACGAGTATGGATCCATTGTTGAGCTCTACGGGTATCATAGCACCGAACCAGGTGCATCAATTTTCGCAGTAGAATCAGAAAGAAGGAGAACGAGAAGATGAAGCTAAGTAAAGACGCAAAGACAGCGTTAGCGATAACAGTCATATTCATAGCAGCAATACTGGGATACGGCTACCATTGGGGTAGCACCACCGTAATAGCCGACTCAACGCCTCCAAGCATCATCGAGGCGGCTACCACAAGCGGAGACATCGTGTATGGGTCCGGTAAACCCAAGGTTATCCTAGTGTTCACTGAGAACGTGGGTGTGCAAAGCGCAACGGCGACCCTCTACAATATAGGTTCATTCAACAGACTAGGATCAAAGATAGAGGAACTAGCCCTCACAGAGACAGCTAAGAACGGAGACCAGTACCAGTATGATGGCAGATTCACCACCGTACTAGAAGCCAACCATGAATACTTCATCGTCTACCGGGTCACCGACACAGCGGGACACACAGACACCTACGGTAAAGACACACTAGGCAGAGGCACAGTTAAGATTAAACTCGTACAAGTCGAGGCAACAGTCAGCGTCAACGGAATCGAGGTCAAGTCAACCTCAGATAAAATCTACGTAGACACCCTAACCCTATTCATGGAGGCTGAGGTAACCACCGGGGCAACCAACGTACAGTCAATCTACGCCACCATTAACGGCGGAACCAGGGTAGACTTCACGCAAAGCGGTACAAAGTGGGTAGCCACCTACACGCTACCCGAAGACGGGTCCTACACCCTCTACGTGAAAATGACGGACACCAGCGGATCAAGCACCATGCTAGCCAGTTTCAGCATAGAACTAGGCACACAGCAACGTACACCGTTGATACTCGGAACCCTAGGAGCCCTCCTAGTAGCGATCATCTGGTACAACATGGACCAGAAACATGGAGGTTAACCGATATGGGTTTCATGGACAGGGGTAACATAGTCGAGAAAGCCAGCGACAGAGTGTTCATGATCCTGCTGGTCGTAGCGTTGTTAGCGGGGTTCGGCTTCAGCCTAGGATCGGTGGGCTACCTCTTAGGGTTCAACGCTACAACACTGGTGTTAATCACTATAAGTTTCACCGTGATGAGCGGTAACTACTGGTATAAAGGAGCAAACATTAAGCCAGTGAATACGCAGCTACAGGCTACAAGTCTAGCGATAATACCCATAGCCCTCCGCTGGGCTTTACAGATGCCCTTCTTCAATGAGGTGGTTGCGAGTACCAGTGATGTTTCAGTGGTTCAGCAGCTTAGCTACATGGGTCAGGTGTTGGGGCTATGGATACTGGTAGCGGTATCTGAGGAAGCGTTCAGGGCAGCCATGCTTAACGTAGCTAACCTATTCCTCAAATTCACAAACAAAGAAATTCAGGACCGGTGGAAGATATTATTTGCTAACAGTGTTTGGGTGGGTTACCATTTCCTACAGCGTCCACTAGACCTAGGCATATACGGACCCTATATTGTTTGGCTGTTTTGCTCGGGGCTCGTAATGACGTATGTTTTGATGAAGGTGGGGCTCGGCTCAGCCACCTTGATTCACTTGATTATTAACTTGACGGCGTGAGAAAAGATGAGTAGAAACAAGAAAAACGGTTTAGATAACACGCAGAGGCAGCGGATAAGTGACCGGGTTCTCATACTCACCTTATTCGTACAGATTCTCATCCTAGTCAACCAATCGGTAGGACTCTACACCGTAGCGGCTCAGAGCATGCAGGCTAGCATAATTGAGCCCACCGGTGAGACCCTACAGGTGCATATTCAGACAGATACGGGTAGACTCAACCTTGTAGAGAAACTGATTAAGGGTGTCCGTGACTGGACCAGCAGCTACTTTGTGGGTGGTGTTGAGAGAACAAACGCGGAGACAGGTATCACTATAAGCGTCACAGGTTCTAATGTTGCCTCAACAGCGTATGTTGACTACTATATCGAGGCGGTGCCGCAGAGCGGAGGCGCAGCATACAGGTTCCTAGAGGGTAATAACACCGCTATCACAGTAGGCGGTTCTTCTCTTAGCCCAACGAACCAGACCAGTATCGAGAACCACCTCACAGCTATGGGGCTCAGCACCACCACGAGCCACACCATAGACTACTATGTCTACGTCAAAGCCGAGGCTACCGGAGCAGTATCAGGGGAGACCCTCACAAGTGAGATAACTTACACAAAATTCGACACCGTAAGCTATCAATATGGCACAGAAGTTACAGACACTTACCTAGTGGGCGCAAGCTCAGATGATGGCACATACGCTTCATGGGGCTGGATGGGTAGCGTTACAGCTAACCGATTAGGGCATCAAGGCTACCACTATAACTCTTGTCTAAGGTGGACTAACATTGACCTAGATAAAGATCAATCCTTATCAAACGCATACCTCAGGCTACGTCAAAGCGGAGACGTCAACGGGGTTGGGGATATAGATTCTTTAATATATGGCTTCGATGAGGACAACACAGCAACTTTTACAGGCAAACCAACGGGGCGGGCATTAACCACCGCCTACACTGAATGGGATTTCAGTTCAACACGTTACGAGTGGAAGGCGAGTCCCGACATATCGGGGGTTGTTGAGGAGATAATCAGCCGATCGGGGTGGTCTAATGGTAACGCTTTGGGTGTGCTTTTAGTGGATGATAACTGTGCCTCTGAGGAGTATTTTGATTTCACCGCTTATGATGAGTCGGGAGGTAATGAACCTGAGTTAGTAATCCAGTATATCAGTTACGAATCTTCATGGTACCCGCTTCCACCTATGAGCCTAGCGAGTCTACCCATCACCCTTAACATGGTTGCCTTGACGGCTCTAATCACGGCTACCGTTTATGCGTATAAAGTAAACAGGAGGAAAATAAGATGAAACAAGCAAACAAGACACAGATATTGGGCTTAGCCATAATCGGGCTGAGCCTATTCACCTACATGGGAGGCATCCAGCTTGTAAGCGGAGCCTTCAACCTCAGCTTTGTCGGTATGACGCTGAAACTCACGGTCAAGGACAAAGCCACTAATCGCCCTATCAAGGGCGCGGTTGTCACCATCACGGGTATGGATTGGCAGGATACAGGTGTCTACACACCGTTAGGCGTCACGTTGAAGCCCACGGATAAGGATGGTAAATGCGGAACAAGTATCAACACATGGGGCGTAGCCTACCTCAGCGTACAGGCTGATGGCTACGAGACAAAGACCGCCTCAGTAAGCGCGGGTAGCGCAGAGACGGTTTCTAAAACCATCAAGCTTACACCGACACCGGACCCAGTTGAGGACCCGGTAGAAGATCCAGTTGAGGACCCGGTTGAGGACCCGGTAGAAGATCCAGTAGAGGACCCGGTTGAGGAACCCGTTGATGTAATGGATTCATTAGCCGAGACCCTTCAAACATACAGCCTCTACACGGGGCTACTAGGAGCCGGCGTATTCACACTAGGCACCGTCAAGGAGGAAAAGAAACAGTGATGCAGCGGCTACGAGACGCCCTATACGGTGTCCGAGAGGATATACGTCGGCTAACCGGCGTAGTGTTCTGGATCACCATAGGCAGCCTAGGCACAATGTATATGGTAGCACCAGAGGCTCCGCTAACCGCTAAGCTACTACCCCTAGAGGTAGGGCTCCTAGTCGGCATGGGACTCGTCTACGTCAGCCAAGACATACGCAGAGAACCATATCCACGTATCCTAGGCGTTGACCAGGAGGAATTACTATGATTGATTGTCCCCCCAAGTTTCGGTATGCCTGTATAGACCTTGACGGCGAGAAATGTCCCTTTTACCATGACGGTAGATGCGTACAGGTTGAGGTAGAGGCTGAGGCGGCTAGACAGGGAATACAGGTACCCGTGGAGGCGTTAAAGTGATCAAGCGAATAGACCCCGTGCATGAGGCACGGGTAAGGGAGATATTAGCCCAGTTACCCGACACGGACCCGGATAAACCTTCCCGGGACTGTGTTGAGTGTCTTGAAACCATAGAACAGGAATTTGGCGGTAAACCATGGAGGCGTCGTCAGTGAGTTGGACTATTCCACGGTTCTTACCCCTATTTACAACGCACCCGGTTCTAATGGGGCTCACAGTCGCCACGATACTAGCTATGCTCTACGCCGTGGATATAGCCGTAGACCTCTACAAGCTACGCAGAGTTGAACAGTCAATCAGGCAGACAGAGGAGGACCCAGATGAGGTTTAAACAGCTTGAACAGGTTAGAGTTGATGAACTCTACGCGGTAGCCCGGGTCACGGATAATCTGTTATCAGGTAAGGCACTGAAAAAGGACTTTAAACACTATGTTTGGTTCTATGAGCAGGTTACAGACATACTAGCCAGAGCCATGCTTGACGGGGTTGAACACGATATCAGAGCCCAGTCGACGATACCC
>CALGBN010000344.1 GCA_937877765.1 Candidatus Bathyarchaeota archaeon
ATGGTGCACCGCCTGCACTTACTATGACTATGTCTGCGTTGCCTTCTGTGGTGATCTCTGGTTTATCAGCTAGACTGTTGATGGCTTTACCCCATGACTCCTCATAGCCTCCACCATGCGCCGCGATTATCTTTCCTTCCTTGTTGGTGACAAGGTTTAACGCGAAATCGATCCCGGTTTTGGCTACAGCCTCAAGCACATCCTCTTTGATTGGGTTTAACTCGATGACTCCCGGAGTTACATCGGTGTCAAAATAGGTTCGTTTGTACTCGTTGATTGTTTTTGGTGAGGCTAGTCCAGGTACTATGCTGCTGTGGGCTCCAGCGTATCCGGTTAGATAATCTATTCGGGTTTCTCCTATGGCTATCTTGAGTTTTGCTTCATGATAGCGTCTATTTACCTCTACTGGTGTTCCTTTGAGGGTTTCACCTAGATCAATGAGATTTGTAGTGTTTCGAGTGTGATCAATTATCTGTATTTCTTTTAATTCGGGAGTCTCATTGATAGCATCACGCAGCATACGGTTTTCCTTCTCAAACTCTCCATTACCTAATAGAATGGTTATCCTGTCCTTTGGAACGATAAACTCAACGAGCATCTTTGATAAGAGACTAAGAGCCTGAACAACCGCTTGAGGACTAGAATAAACATCAACCGCAACAGCCACGTCTACACCCGGCTCAATAAGCGACTCAAGGGTTTGACCGCTCGGCTCCATTATGGCATCAGTGAGTATCTCGGTAGCGGTTTTCTCTGGTTCAACATCCACTAGTTCAGCGATCTCCATCAAAGACTCTAGTTCGACTGATACGTAAACCTCGGTATCTCCATAGGGGAGCCAGCAATCAACCATGATGCTCAAATGGGTGTATGTGATTATTGACTTTTATCATTCAAATCAAGGAGAAACAGCACCAGCAGTGCCCACAGGGGCTCTTTTTGCCCTTAGATATTCACGTAGATTATCCTTTGTGCTCTCTATCTCGTTCTTGGTCTCAGTGTTATTAGGTGATTTCTCTAGGTTGGCTGTTAGCTCATCTATCCTGTTTAGGAGTCTGCTGGTAACTGGTCCATTTACTGTATAGGATAATCGTTTGAGTCTGGTCTCAGTTGAACGCAGCCCCCGAATGGCATTTACCATGTTTCCAGTCTCTAACTGAGTATTAGAGTCAGCCAGTTTCATCTGTAACTGTTCAAGTTCCTGTAATGCTACCGCAGATTGGGTTGGTCTTACTGATTGTAGCTTCTGGAACGTATCGATATATGCTTCGACTCTTTTCTCAAGAACTGATTGATAATTCTCTGCTAGACGTTTTGTAACCTCTGGTTGTCTCTGACGTAGAGATTCAAGCCTCTGACTAACCATTCTCTTGGTATCTAAGATCTTGTTCTCCGCCTCCTCGACGTCTCCTTCTTCAAGAAGATACTCTGCTTCATTTATCCTGTTTCGGAGTATGTTTAGGTCTCTTCTAAGTACGTTTACGTTGAGCCCCTGCTCAGCAAGTCTTTGAACTGTGACATTGATCTGGTTGTATTGTTTGTAAAGCTGGTCCAATTGCTCCTGTACCCTATTGCGGGTTTCCTTTGGATCAACAGGCGGCTCCACGGTTTTACCGTAGTTGTATGCTACGACTTCTCGGAAACGGTTCATGGCTTCCCTGAGTTCGGTCTGTGCCTCGGCATAGCTCTGGTTATCTATGGATTCAACAGCTGCCTCAAGGTTATCTATTCCCTGTTGATAGAGGGTTCTTGCTTCCGCTGGAATGGGCTGTCCATGTCTTCTTGCTTGTATTAGCACTGTTTCTGCTTGTTTCTTGGCGTTTAAGACGAGGGTTCTGATTGTGGATACCAGCTGTTGTTGACTCATCTTGGAGACAATGAAGCTAGATTCAGAAGATTCTCCATTTATTGTTATTCTTAAAGTGTAGACGTCGATCGCTGCGTCTTCTGCTAGTTGATATTGATGTGTGTAGAGCCCAGATTGGTCGGAGGTTATGTTGAAGGCATCAATCTGGGCACGTGTATTCGAGATAACTATGGCTACTGTTGTAGTTGAGGTGGTTTGTCCTGTGATGGTGACTGCGTCACCGGGCTTTACCACGTGTGGTGTTACTGTGGGCTGAGCGAGAGAAGTGCCCACTAGCATTGATGTCGCCAGTATCATGGTTAAGAGGATTATTGCCTTCTGCTTCATCCCTTTCTCAACTAGACCACTATACTTGGCGGTATTAGAGGAACCTCGTGAAACCATTTGGAACAAGTGTTTCGCCATCATTGCTTCCTCCTGTACACTGGTTTGATGTTGATGAGGCTCTGACCACCTACTTTTCGCTCATCTACTACCTCAAAGCGTTGGAGTCTCTGCACCATTCGCCATGCACTTGTTCGGGGAATATCAAAACGTTCCCTAATATCATATGCAAAGGCTTCTCCATCATTCTCCGCGAGGTATCTGAGCACTTCTCTGTCTTCGATTCTGAGTTCTGGATGCTCATCGAAGAGGCGTTCAAGGTCAAACTCGATACGATCAGGGACTGAAGTGGATTCAGGTTTCTTCTTAGTGAACATGTATACACCGACGAGAACAGCTACAATGGCTATACCTGCAAGGAACATGGTATAATCAGTGGTTTTTGAGGCACTGACAGCTGCCTCCAATGCCTGATCAGCAAACATGGACGCCTGATCATAGTCTCCAGATTCAAGTGCGTCTACAGCTGAAGCATAGAGCCCCTCTGCTTCATCAAGCCCATTTGTACGTCCAGCTTCTCTTGCCGCGTTTATTGCAGCGTCAGCAGCAGCTAGCTTGGATTCCGCTGTTTGTTTTGCCTCGATCAGCGTGTTTACGGTAGCTATCGCTTGGGATGCTTTTTCCTCGGCTTCGAGATACGAGCCCAGTTGGTAAAGGTTCTCTGCATTGAATAACAAATACTCTGCTTCTTCGACTATTACGCCAATAAGTTGAGCTGATTGTATTGCTTCCTCGGCTTCGTTTATCGCGTCTTCTGCGAGGGTCTCAGAGTCGAGGATGTTTACCGTGTAGGATACCTCGATGTGCCCAGCAGGCATTATGATCTGAGTTCTATCATCCACTGTGTCTATTTCCAGTGGGATATTGTTTAGATTAATAATTGTGGCGCCAGTTGGGAGAAGTATCTCTGTACTGATTGGGGAGTCTAATTCGAGGGACCAGATTATCCCCGCTTTACTTGTCAAATCAGGGGTCAGATAAGTCAAATTCACCAAAGACGACCCCAAACTATAGACAGCTATCTCATCACCCTCAACATATTCAAGGGGCAAACTGTGTTCATTCACAATAAATAGGTTCTCGATGTTATCTCCGAGCAGAGTTATGTTTGTCTGGAGGCTGGTGGCTTCAGCGGGAAAAAGGTAAGCGATACTAGCAACTCCGTCACTCTGAATATCTATCGTTATTTCTTGGGGAGTCGCTGCAGCACAAACTGGTTGGACTTGAATAATGAGAGCGAATATCATGAAAATAGCTAACTTATCCCTCATTTTCACTCCCACACAATATTTGACTCTGGTTACATGGATATGAGGCTTATCCATCAAAAGTATATGATTATAAAACCTCGTTCCAGTAGAACTTTGACAGAAGATGAACGAGAAAAAGATAATCTACTATCCAGAAATCAGCGAAGAAAACACAGAGAAAACACTAAAAGCAGCAAAAGAAAGAGCCGATGAACTAGACATCAAAAACATAGTTGTATCATCAACAAGAGGCGGTACAGCACTAGCCACACTAGATGTATTCAAGGGCTATAATGTGGTGGTTGTAACTCACGTTGCTGGCTTCAAGGAGCCGGGAAAGATCGAGATGAGCGACGATACTGTAGCAGAGATCAAGAAGAAGGGTGGAAAAGTTCTCACAACTGTACACGCTTTTGGCGGCGTATCCTCAGCGATACAGAAAAAATTCGACACAATGGAATCAGGGCTACTCATAGCAAATGTGCTCAGGATGTTCGGACAAGGCATGAAAGTAGCGTTTGAGATAATCTACATGGCTGCAGACGCCGGATTATTACCAATGGATGAAGACGTGATCTCCATAGCGGGTACTGGAAAAGGAGCAGATACTGCTATAGTGGTTAAGCCCGCTCACAGTGGGGATATGTTTGATCTCTATACCAAGGAGATCATCGCTAAACCAACTACTCGTACCTATTAGGCAGGGTAGATGGTGAATCTCTCTCTTTTCGCCTTACAGATAGGGCAACGCTCTGGAGGCTCTCCCTCCACAGTGTAGCCGCAGATCTCACAGACACCAACATCATCAAGATCAAGGTCATTATGCTGATCAGCGGCATCCTTTGCTCGCCCAAAGAAAGCTGCATGGGTTTTTTCTGCTTCCCATGCGAACCTGAAGCTAATCTCGGCTCCATGTTCCTTCTGTAGCTTTGCTACTTCCATGAAGACGGGGTACATCTCATCAATCTCATAATGTTCGCCGTCGATACCATTCTGTAGATCTTCTACCGTGGTTCTGCTTCCAAAAGCGGCATCGGAAAATGTGTGACTACCTCCCATCTTCTGAATATACTTATAGTGATTTGTGGCATGCACTTTTTCTGCGTGGGCAATCGCCCTGAAGAGCCTAGCAATGTTATCATATCCGCTTTTCTCGGCTCTTTCTGCGTAGATCATGTATCTCATATGGGCTTGGCTCTCACCCGCATAGGCGCTGATGAGATTGCCCTCTGTTATTGGTCTAACCATAATTATCAAATGAATCTCGGTGCCGTGGT
Source organism: Candidatus Bathyarchaeota archaeon (assembly GCA_937877765.1). Lineage (GTDB taxonomy): Archaea > Thermoproteota > Bathyarchaeia > TCS64 > TCS64 > RBG-16-57-9. The sequence goes on from CALGBN010000344.1 coordinate 4,779, forward strand.
TTTTAGAAGTTATCACTCATTAGATATACTCAGTGGAAGCCCCGTCATGGGACATTTTATCAACTTATTATGCTAAAGCGTAGAGTAGTGAATTGATTTGAATGAGATAAGGTTCCATGGAATGGGAGGACAGGGAGCCGTAATGGGCGCATTAATGCTCGCAGAGGCAGCATTCAATGAAGGAAAATACGCCCAAAAGATTCCTGTCTATGGAGGAATGAGACGAGGCGGAGACGTCACAGTCTTTCTACGCCTCGATGATAAGCCTATCAGGCGGACATCAGGCATCTATGAGCCAGATGCCGTGATTGTGCTTGACCCGACACTAGTAAAGCACCCGCCAACGCGAAGCGGTTTGAAGAAAAACGGCGTAGCCATAGTAAATGAAACAGTAAAACCAGACGAGATTGACTTGGGGGTTCCTCTAAGCAAGGTAGCTACTATTGACGCATCAGCGATAAGTGCAGAGGTCTTCGGGGTGAGGGCAATCCCCATCGTGAACACTATCATGATGGGTGCAATAGCCAAGGCAACAGACTGGGTGAAACTGGATAGCCTCTTTGAGCCTATCATGCATACGTTCCCGGGTAGAATCGGGGAGCTAAACGTGGAGGCGTGTAAACGTGGCTATGATGCGGTGGAGGTGTCCTAGATGAGTCAGATAGTACGTTCATTTGCGCCCAAGGTTGATCAAGAGAAATGCATTGGCTGTGATATGTGCCAGTTATACTGTCCTGAGAGTACGGTTATGCTTACAGAGGAGAAGAAAGTCGTTTTTGATTACAGGTTTTGTAAAGGCTGTGGTGTCTGTGCAAACGAGTGCCCAGTGGGTGCAATCGTGATGGTAAAGGAGGGAACACAATGAGCTTTACAAGAATGATGGAGGGAAACGAGGCAGCAGCATGGGGAGCAAAGCTCGCCAGAGCAGATGTAGTGCCAGCGTATCCAATTACTCCACAAACCGAGCTGATCAGCAACATCGCTTCATTGATAGCCGACGGCACAATGAAAACCGAGTACATCAAGGTAGAAGGAGAACACACAGCTATGGCTGCAGCGGTAGGAGCCTCAGCGGCAGGAGCAAGAGTATTCACCGCATCAAGCAGCCAAGGAATCGCCTTCATGGACGAACCCCTCTGGATACCACCGGGCAGAAGACTGCCCATAGTGATGTGTATGGTCAACAGATCAATGGCACCACTAGGTGGGTTGAGACCAGATCACAATGATTCAATGCATCAGCGTGACAAAGGCTGGATACTGCTCTATTGTGAGAACAGCCAAGAGGTTCTTGATACTATACTTCAGGCCTATAAGATCGCGGAGAATCCAGAGATATACCTACCAGTAGGAGTATGCTACGACGGATACTTCGTATCAGCAACAGCTACACCCACCACGGTGCCAGATCAAGCAAAGGTGGATGAGTGGCTACCACCATACAAGCATGAATGGTATGACCTGATGCCAGATAGCTACAAGATGCCACCGCCAAAGAGCTTTCTCAAACAGAGAATAGGCGTCGCAGAGGCACATCAGAAGGCAAAGAAGGTAATCGAAGCGGTTGATGTCGACTATAAGAAGCATTTTGGAAGAGGCTATGGTGGTCTCATCGAGGAGTACAACTGTGATGGCGCAGAGGCTGTCTTAGTTACTATGGACTCCATGACTGGTACCGCCAAAGACGTGATCGATGAGATGAGGGCAGACGGTAAGACGATCGGCTTGATTAAACTCAAATGCTTCAGACCTTTCCCAACGGAAAAGTTCCGTGAGATAGCCCCCAAGTACAATGCAATCGGAGTAGTCGATAGAAACAATAGCTTCGGCTCAGCGGGAGGCGGAATAGTAGCCGTAGAGCTAGCGAGAGCGCTCTATGATCTATCTGAGAGACCTGTGATCGCCAACTTCCACGTCGGCTTATCCGGGACTGATGTCACCATGAACCAAATACGGTACATGGCCGATGAGACACTTGAGGCGGCTAAAAAAGGTAAGGTGAAACAAGTAGTGGATTGGGTTGAGACCCATGACTTAGGAGAGGTGATGTAGATGTACAACGATGAGTTCGAGAAATACTACGAGGAACAACTGATACAAGGTGGAACCACATGCTGCCCAGGCTGTGGAGGACCACTATTCTGGAAACTAGCCCTAAAGACGCTTGGAAAGAACACTATTGTGTATGGGGACGGCCCATGCGCCATGTGTGCTCTTAGGTCTATCAAGATTCCCCACTATGCCATACATTTCAGTTTCATCGCGGATGGAGCCACAGGGATTAGTGCGGCTCTTCGAGCCAAGGGAAGAAACGATGTGACATTGGTCTCCAGTGGCGGTGACGGTGCAAGCTCTGATATTAGCTTCGGTAAGATCAGTGCTGCTGCTGAGCGTAACGAGAATATGATACAGATTTGTATAGATAACGAGGCTTACATGAACACGGGCATCCAGAAGAGTGGCTTGACTCCCTATGGTGCTTGGACTACAACAACTCCCACGGGTAAGGAGAGTAACAAGAAGGATATACCAATGATAGTTGCAGCCCACAAGGTACCATACGTAGCCACGGCTTCAGTTGCTTATCCACAGGATTTAGCTAGGAAGCTTGAGAAGGCGAAGAGCATTGATGGCTTCAAGTATATCCACACAGTTATCCCATGCCCCACAGGGTGGAGATTCGATCCAGCAAAGGCGGTTGAGGTTACTCGTCTCGGGGTTGATACGTGGGTTAACCCACTGTATGAAGTAGAGGCGGGTGTCTTGAAGGTAAACCGTAAGGCGGAGGCTAAGCCCGTGCAGGAGTATTTGGGTGCTCAGGGAAGGTTTAGACGACTATCTAAAGACCAGATTGCCTATGTTCAGGGTGAGGTTGACAAAAAACGTGATGATTTGCTTGCCAATGATGCTAAGAAGATCATTCACTAATCCCTTTTTTCTCTAAAAATAATAAAAAAATGGTTTGGGTTTATTGCATGCCTGATGGGACATAACCAAGTACATCAGTGTACCAGATTACCTCACCAGTGCCGCTCTGATAGACCCCATAGCATACATTGTCTACCTCGCCCTGTGCGTTCTCACCGTAGCCCCAGATCAAATAATCTGAGCCATATCGGTCACCGTTCTCGTTTAAGCGACACCATCCACTTGCACCCCAGTAGTTGTACGCGACATCATCTATCACGGGAACTACCTCGTTAGCTTCCAAGCTCTGAGTCTCTAAGACCGCGGTAGCTATAATCCAGCTAATATCGTATGTGGTTGTCACATAGTAACCTGGCTGTTGTCCAAGGATTGAACGATATCTTGCATCTAGATCATTGTACTTGGCGGACTCGCCGGGAGATGCGTTTGTGCTGAATATTTTCAGGTGATTTGCTGGTTCCGTTG
>CALGBN010000345.1 GCA_937877765.1 Candidatus Bathyarchaeota archaeon
AGAAGACGGCATACGAGATGTAGAGAGGTCTCGTGGGCTCGGAGATGTGTATAAGAGACAGAAATAATACCCCATAAAAAGGGGTATAATGATCAAAATGGGAAAAACAAACCTTGATGAAACATACACATGGCTTCTTCAAGAAAACACGGCAACCATCAGAGAAATCACTAAAAAAACAAGTCAGACAAATAAAACGACAACAAAATATGTCTATGATAAAATCATAACACCCCTTCTTAAAGCTGGAAAAGTGGAAAGAATCCGCCGAGGACTATACACAGCCATAGACCCCATAACAAACAAACCAGTAGCAGACCCAGTAATCGTAGCATCAAAAATCAGAACACCATACTACCTAGGATACTACACGGCCCTAACCCTATACGGCTCAGCATACAGCACAAGAACACAGACACACATCTGCATCCCACCAGAAAAAAGGTTCAGAGAGTTCACCTACAACGGCAACACATACACACCCATCTACACACAAGACACAAAAACAAACATCCAAACCATCAACCACAGAGGACACCAGATCAAAGTATGCGGCAAAGAACGCCTACTCGTAGAACTAGTAGAAAACCCACAACACGTAGGAGGCTGGGAGCAGGCACTAAAAAGCCTAGAAACACTAGGCGGAATAGAATACGAGAAAATACCATACATGCTGGAGAAGAAAAACACCCAGATACTAACACGAAAAACAGGATACATCCTAGAACTCCTCAAACAACACAGCATATACCATAGACACCTCCCAGAACAAGTAACCCACCGAATCCAAACCATGGTACAAGGACAGCCAGAATACCTAGAGAAAAACCAGCCCGGACCACTAAACAAGAAATGGATGCTCTACATCCCAGAGGACTTCACAGAATACCTGAGAGGAGTCTAAGTTGAGCTACGACTACCGCTACCTACACCAATAAAATCATTAACAGTCTAAGCGAAAGCGAAGAACAATGCATAAAAACATTCTATAAGGATAAGAAATTCAAACCAGACCTGTTAAACACAAAACTACTACACCCAGATATCGAAAAACACCCGGGAATACTAAGAGCATTAGAACTATTTCAACAAGAATCTTGAGGATAACAAGTCACGAGCCCTCAAAGAGCCGCTACGAATAGCCTCATACTCCTCGTCACTCATACCCGCCCAGAGACCGGCACACTCAACAATCCGGTTCCTCTTCGCGAGCCTACGAATAGCATCACTGAAGCTTTCACCCTCAAGCTTTAGCCGTGAAAGCATCTCGTACACATCCTCTGTTATAGAGATGTTCTTGGAAGTCACACAAACACATAAGAGTACACACAGATAAACCTAGGAATCATCCACCACATGCACAGCAAGGGTTTCGAGTGTACAAACCATCAACCAGCCTCAAATAATAATAACAACATTTTAATAGTATTTTATGCTGAAAATACTAGTGAACGCGCCGTTGTCCTACGAGACCAAGGTGACGAGGCAGGGCCAGACCACCATACCCAAGCCCATCCGGGACAGATACGGGATCCAGGAGGGCGACGAGGTCATCTACATCGACCTGGGAGACCACATAGCCGTCATACCCGTGCCCAAACACCCACTCAAGACCCTGGAAGCCCTGAACATAGACGCCGAGGAACCGGTGCACGATATGAGGGAGGAGGCGCGGATGACGACCAGACGGCTGGCTGAAGAGAAGCACGGGAGGTGACCACCACGCTCATCGAGTCAGACCTCCTCCTCGCCTACATGAAGAAAAGCGACCGGCTGAAACCCGCGGCCACGAAGATACTGACCGGGGTCGCCTCAGGCGACATCCCCCGCACCTACGCCTCCACAGCCACGCTCCAAGAGATCATCTTATGGTTCTATAACAGAGACATGCACAGAGAACTCGTCCAGGCCACCAACGCCATGACCCACATAAACAACATGAGATGGATACCCCTATCCCCGGAGATATGCCTCACCGCATCCATGCTCATCAAAGAACACAGGATAAACACCTTCGACGCCTACCACGCCGCCACAGCCATAACGGAAGACAAGACCATACTCAGCACAGAGCACGCATACGACAGAATCAAGGGAATCACTAGAATAGACCCCGAAACCTACGCCAAACAACTGTGACTCCATCTCATGGCCAGGCTTGAGGAGATATGCCCCGCCACGGGGCCGATGGCCGTCTTGATGAACTCGACTCCCCTCCGAAGCCATCACATGGAGCCAGAAACGTTGACCGAAGATAAACCCATTTGATGGGAAAAAAGTTTATTTATGTCTAAATCGTGACGCTTAGCCCCAGCCTATACATATGCGCGTCACACCGCCGGTGCATTCGATGGCGCATAAGGGAAAACACCGGCCAAACGATAGAACCGGGGCGAGTCCTTGAAAGAGCATCCACCCATCGCTCCATGCCTGAGGCAGCAAAACCGACACCATAACGGAATTTAAATAATATTAACATATTTTAAACAATTTTGATGTGGGTGGCCCCCCGGAAAAACGCTTGTAAC
>CALGBN010000346.1 GCA_937877765.1 Candidatus Bathyarchaeota archaeon
GTGTTGGCCTTCCACCTCCTGCCCCAGACCTTCACCATGTCGTCCTCGAAGCCGATGAGGACCTGGGGGTGGAGCCTGTGGTACTGCTCCCGGAGGCTGAGGCCCGTCTTCTCCTTGAAGTAGTCCTTGTCTACGTCGATCTCGGCTTGGAACTCGCCTTCACTCATGGAAACCGTCTAAGGATTCGTCTCACGGATTTAAAACAGCATGCACCATGCGCCGGCTTGTCACTCGTGGCGCAACGCCTCCACAGGGGCAAAAGAATGAACAAGATAGAGTCCGGTTACATATATTAATTCGAAGTAGGTTATGGTGTAAGCCCTGGGATCACTTTTGAGAAAATCCTATGGGCTAATTTTGAAGGAGGTAAGCGGTTTTCCTCATCTGATAGCGTCACGCCTCTCTCTTCGGCTTCAACTAATAATCTTTCATGACATTGTTTTCTTATTTGACAACTGGAACAGTCTTTTTGTTCATAATGCCATGTCTGGACGCCATTCTTTGCTGAGAAAGTAATGATAATCCTGTTCCTTGTAACCGGACTGTACCCTAAAAGTATACCCTTCGTGGAGTCCACGTATCTTACTTCTATTTTACTTACTTCAGCTGCGTGGATGAGTGCTGACTCGACCTTTAGAAGTATTGCCTTTTCGGCATCATAGACCGCTTGTCGAGTGATTCCCAGTATCCTACCAACATCCGCTTTTGATGGATTTCTGAGAAGGAGACTCCAGATCTTAATCTGTCTATTGGTTAAGTAAGCTTGTGGAAGCACTACTATCCTTCAAAACTTTACATGTAAAAATATAAAACTTTACTTTTATAAATCAGGTTTGAAACCTCTTTAAAATCATCAGACACAGACAGCTACTAACGTAAAGATTATGTTCTTTACGTGTAAAGTAATAAACGGAGAAGGTGCTCTTAAATTTGTATAATACTAAAAACAAGTGGTTTAGCCGATGAATTTCCGTAAATTGACGCTGAGATACTTGGGCTGGTGCCCCGGTATTGATTCAGCGATCAACTTAATCCCCGACAAAGATGTCTCTAACCGGAAGATAACGTACTCTATCTCTGCTCTAGGTATTGTAGTATTGATTCTAGGTATTCGTGGTTTCATGCTATATCCCCATGACTACGCTTGGGAGATTGACTTTGCTGACTCCCCCTACGATGAGCCTTATGGGATGTATGTGGAGAGCAGGAAGGGAGATTTCTGGGGAATATATTCTATTAAAATCCGAGTCGATGCCCCTCAGAATGCGACGATTCAGATCCAGCTTCACCAGAGATCAGAAGGTAACCTCTATAGCCTCTGGACATATAGAGACGGAGTCTTCTACTGGAAAGAGAGCCCAAAAACTGAGTTCGACATTGGGATGAGCCTCCAAAACCCGTTCATATGGAAAATCTACTCCGAGTCAAGAGAAGCCCGTATTTATGTAGACATAAAATATCTGAAGCAAGACTCATCGTTTCCCCATTGATAAGTATTTGCAAGAATAATCTTCTCCTAAATCAGCGCGAGGGAGGTGAAAGGAGAATAATGAAACTAAATCATAAAAAGCAGATACTCACCCTTATTCCCCTGTTATCGCTAGTTCTACCAATTACGATCGCATTTGCATGGAACGTCACAGGAGATGTGAAGTATTTTTATGCGTATCATTGGGAGGAATGGGGTATTACCGGCGTAAATATCAGATGTAAAGTAGACTTAGATCACTCAGGTGACCCACCGGAATACATCAAATTCCGCTACGGTATCCGTGTTTTGGGTGATAAAGAATCTGCTGGAAATGAAAAATTAAGGTCCTACTATATAACAGAGTGGCAGGTTTTGGGATGGCAGGGTGATGGAATCTATGACAACTGGTGGAACTGGATACCTGATAACCCGGAAGATGCGGAATGGGCAGACCTTGTGATTGTAGATATCTATGTCGATGACGATTACGAACATAATATAACTGGTGCAGACTTCGTGTGTGACGACGTGACCATAATATATGACTTACCACCGTGATCTAATATTAGACTCAGGCAAAGAAAACTACTTCTTAACTTTTTTTATAACCATCTTAAAAATATGGACAATATATATTACTACATAAAACAACGTAATTAGTTTATCACATAATTCCTACTTTTTCTTATCCACATTTTTATCCTCCTTTAATCACATTAAAAAAAATAGCTTGTATAGGGGTAATGTGTCTCAAAGAAAATATTCTTAGTTAATATTTGTCAAAGAAAACTCATTTCGTAACTTGAATCAGAGAAACCTCTGGCTGCCTTTCTTTATGTTCCACATATACATAAAGATTCTTTACTATGGTTAGCTACAAGGGATAAGGCCAGATAGAGTTCGGTCACACGTACTCCGCGGGGATCACTCGTGGTGTAGCGCCTCGACTGGGTTCAGCTTGGACGCCCGCCACGCGGGGTGGAGGCCGCTCACGACGCAGGTCGCCATGGCGAAGCCCACTATGAGGACGCCGAGGCTGGGCAACGAGGCGCTGGGTACGGCCGTGAAGCGGCTGATCAGGTAGCTTATGGTGAACCCGAAGAGGGCGCCTATGACGCCGCCCACGACGCCTGTGATGAGGGCCTCCGTCATGAAGAGGCCCAGGATGTCCGTGCTCTTGGCTCCTATGGCCTTCAAGGTCCCTATCTCCTTGGTTCGCTCCATGACGCTCACGGTCATAGTGTTGGCTATGGTGACGCCCGCGACGAGGAGGCTTATACCGGCTATGCCGCCGAGGACGGCGTTGATGGTCCCGGTTATCATGTTGACCTCCTCCATGATCATGTCCATGGAGTAGTAGCCCAGGTTCTCGAAGTCCTCGTCCAGAACCCTTTTGATCTCTTCGATGTCTTCCGTGATCTCCGCTTTCAGGTCAACCGCCAAATAGCGTCCCTGCGTGTTGAAGACCTGCTCATAGAAGGTTAGCGGCATTATCAGCACGTCGTCTATGCCCGTGTTGGCTATGCCCGAGGTCTTCTTCAGTATCCCGACCACCCTGACGGTGAACTCCACCTCCTCGCCGTCCACGGTGGCTGCTAGCCTTATCCTGTCACCGACCTGGAACCTCTGCTCGTCATCTACGAACCAGACGTTGTAGCCCAGCATGGCGGCGGCGCCGTCACTGCGCTCAAGCAGCCTCCCATCTTCAACCTCGTTCTCGCCGCCGTGAACGATATAATAATTCTCGTCAACACCAGCCGTCTCCACCCGCTCGACTCCTCCACGATGCTCATAGGAGGCCACGCGTCCAGCATGCGCGGGGGCGGTTGCCTCGACGCCCGGGATGTTTCGCAGCCTGTTCAGATCTCGCCAGTCGAGGCTTGAAAACGCCGTATCTCCGCCGCTCTCAGGGTATACCTGTATGGTGTTGGTACCGAAAATGGATACATCGTCCACTATGCTAGTCTTCATGCCCTGGGTCATGCTGATAAGGCCGGTGACGGTCGCGCAGCCGATGAGTATGCCCACCAGGTTCAAGGCGAACCGGAACCTCCTCTCCCGAAGCCCCTCAACGGACATGAAGGCGAAGTCTAGTATCTGTCTCTTATACACATCTGACGCTGCCGACGAATTAGACGGTGTAGATCTCGGTGGTCGCCGTATCAT
>CALGBN010000347.1 GCA_937877765.1 Candidatus Bathyarchaeota archaeon
AAGCAAGGGGGAATAAAACAATAAAATCCCCCTTATGAAAAGGGGGGAATAAAGGGGGGTTCCTTTACCGCTGCCCCCACCTCAGCTTCTGCGCCAGCGTATCATAAAAAACCCGCCCTGAAAAAATCGCCAACCGACCCAAGAAAGCAGCCCAATACAGCTCAGGCGTCAACAAAGCACTAGTAAAGATAGCGAAAAAACATGGACTAACCCTACGAGAGCTTACTACGCAAAAATATCATAAAATAAAGAGTATGTTTAACAGAGAGTGATCTTTCCCATCGCCAAGTCGTTACAGAACTCGTGCAGATGATCAAACTCATCAGAGATAATCTCATCAATCAGCACAGAGACTTTACTCAACTCGACACCATTTTCGGGAACTATCTGAGCAGAGACCACACTAGGCTCATTAATCGGCTTACCAATCTGACTAAGAAGCCACACATAAACCTCTTTCACGCCACCTACGTCATCCATTACACGGTTCGCGATCCTGTAACACAAAGCGTTATAGATCTTACCAACGTGACTCACTGGGTTCTTACCAGCGGCTGCCTCGCTGCTCATTGGTCTGTTCAATGGAATCACGCCTACCACGTTGTTTCCTCTGCCTACCTGTCCCGAGTCTCCTGCTTCTGCACAGGTACCCGTTACGGTGAGGTATAATCCATCGATTCCTCTTCCACGTACATCAAGTGGGTTCAAGTCGATGCTTACTTTATCAAAACCATATTTTGCGTCAACAAACTCATTGATAGCCTCATAGATCTCATCCTGTTTCTTAAAGTAGTCATTCTCACCCTCGATGAACCGGTCCACCATAGCCATAGCCACAGTGATGTTCAAATGGCCCTGCTTCCTAAGCCCCATGAGCTTAATATCCTCACCAGACTCAGGGAAACGCTTCTTAAACGCCTTAGAGTTCAGATAACGTTCTAGATCAAGAATCAAGTTCTCTGTAGGGGTAAACGGAGCATAACCAACTGCCGCCGATGTATCATTAGCACCAAGATACTCGCCTTTACGATCAAATATATCCGCAAGCGCCAAAGAGCCAGGCTTAATCTCACTCTGATACGTCACATGCTTCTCAGGCTCAACGAAACGTAGATTCTCCTTGAGCCAGTTCGACGCGCTTTTAGCCGCTATCTCGTTGACAGGGATCTCCTCATCACCTACTTTGAATGTGGCTCTGTCACCAAACACGAATTTCATGGGCTCAATTATTTTTCCACCCTTGAAGCCGGGTACGGCTACGCCCGCCGCTAATAGGCTTTTGTCAACGTTGTGGTGTAGTACTGTATCGAATTTCTTGATGTATTCTTTTGAGAGATCTATAGATATCTGATTCATCACAGAGTCACATATAGTATCTGGATGCCCCAATCCTTTTCGTTCAACAATTTCAAGAGGCTGATCGGCAATAGCTATCCTGCCAAGCTCGTTTATGAAGGTATTATTCAAAATATTTCACCGAATATCACTTTGATTTGATGCTCCAATACACTTGATCAATATAAATGCATTCATAATTTTCATACATCGAAAAGTAAGATAGGAATATTCCAATAAACCTTACACGAAAAAATGAAAAAAACATGTAAAACTAGGAAAATAATAAAATAAGAAGCGTGCACCATGTAATCCAGTGAAATAGAATTGGACGACAAATCTCTTGGATACACAATAATGATTATCACCATCGTATGCATGGTAGGATACTTCGTATGGCTAATTCCCGGACACTTTGGGATATTAGGAGCAGTAGACTATAGCATCTGGGCAATCAAGATACCAGTCATACTCGCAATGTACATGGTTCTCTTCATAGTACTATGGATTGGCTACACAATGGCAACTACTCCGCCACCAGTCCCACTTGACACTCCTCTAGACCTCGACACAGAGTTCGACTTTGATGACGAGGACGAAGAAGAAGGGAAAGACGAGTAACCTAATTTATATTATTAATCCACCGACATACGGCGTTTAATAGATAAGTTAAATTTGTTTATGTTTTTATCATCTTTTTAATTCATATTAGTTAATACCCTCAAGTAATGAGAGTAACATACGTGCAAAACACTATAAAAAAGATATTGATATTAACAAATAAAACACAAAAAACAAAGCATAATTGAAACAGGTGCTCCCGTACTGCATATGCTGGGTGAGATACAGTGCGTACTATCAATGACATAGATCAACCGTTATTATGGATAGTACCATTCGCAGCACTAACACTACTAACAATACTAAGCCTAGTTGATATAGCCCTAAACCTACTCCCCAAGGGCTCCGGCTACTTCCTAATGCTAATAGCATGCGGATTCATATGCTCATCAGTCGCAGGATTCCTAACAGAGCTCATCAAAGGACGCAACAAATACGTCTACGTTAGCATGGGCGTCTCTGTATTCATCGGCGCAATCAGCTTCCTCGTCATATACGGGTTCTTTAAAGCAAACACGTTAAGCGGCCCCACAATTGCAGCAGTAAACCCAATCAGCGAGATAATATCCAACATCACCCTCACCATCTTACCCGGTGTTTTCGTGGGTGCAATAGTGGGAGGCGGAGTAGGTTTCCTACCTGAAGAACCAGAATACAAAGAACCAGAGGCAATGATGGAAAAACCAGTAATAGCACCAGACAAGATAGTAGGCTACGAAAAAGTCTGCAGACGCTGCGGAACCCAGATGCCCTTTGATTCACTGTTCTGTAGCCAATGCGGAGGCACATTAAAGAAACGCAGATCAGAGACAATGAAATACTGCAGATACTGCGGCCACAGACTACACTTCTTAGGCGAGTTCTGCCCAGACTGCGGAAAAGAAATAAACATAGTCGATAAACCCAAGGTCTTCATATCAGACTAATCGATTCTAAGATCAACACGAATCTTTGAGACCCCAGGACTATACTTAGCCACCCTAACACCACCGAGAAACTCACAAGTGCGATCATACTCTGAAGCTGCTTCCTCGACAAGCTTCACCGCGTCAGAATATGGATCATCATCTGGAGCCCAATGATAGAAATGCAGCACTCCCCCAGACTTTACCATGGGTACTGTGATATCCAAGAATAGATGTGCTCCTTTAGGTAAAGGCGTTAATACTCTGTCGAATTGTTTACCTAGAGTTGGACATACCTCTCTGACATCGCCTTGAAGGGCGGTAACTCTATCTTGTAGCTTGTTAAGTTTGATATTCTCTAAGCAGTATCTATGAGCGTCCTCATTCAACTCGATTGCGGTACAGGTAGTTCCCGGGTTATGCTTTGCTATACAGATAGGAAAAGGACCAATTCCGCTAAACATAACTAGAACATCCTCAGGATCAGTGATCTGTTCACATATTCGTTCACGCTCACTGCTTTCACGAGCAGAGAAATACGTGACCCTTGGATCGAGTTTAAACCTACACCCTGACTCTTTGTGGATAATCTCAGTGTTCGGGTCTCCATTTATCAACCGATAGTCCCTAAGTCTGAGCTCACCATAACGCTCCGAGGACTTTGCTAATACACTCTTCACGTTCTTATGAACATGCATTAAAGCCTCAGCGATTATCGTCTCATATGATTCAAGCTCTTCGGGAATCTCAATAATAGCAACCGCATCTCCCTTCGAACCTAAAATATCAAAACTGGATGGAACTAACTCAATAAGCTCATCAGATAATTTTCCAATTAGATTTGCCTTCAACGTATTTTTCAAAGTGGACAACAGCACATGCTTAGAAGATAGACTTTTCTCCAGTCTTCCTAGCTAGCTTACCCCTCACAGGAATCTCATCCTTAAACATATCCTCTGGACGTGTATTATCCCTCGTCTTACGTTTAACAGTGAGACCGCATACACCGTTTTCGAGAAGCTGTCTTTTGTGGCACATCGCGTATGTGCATCCTTTGGGGTCACATGGCTCGTTAGTCCAACTGCACCAAGCGGTTTTTCCACGGAAGGTCAATGCACGCTTAGTACATTTGAAAGTTCGGCATTTTGGATTGCATAATTCATTATTTGCCAAAGTGCGAAACACCAGAAATTCTTTATTTGGTTAAGTGAAACTCTTGCATAATTTAAATCTTGTCAACAAAAAACTGAAAAAAGAGCATATTTGATAGCATAACAATACAGTATATTACACAGTATCTTTGATCAATCATCCTTTAATTAATAGACATAGTTTCCTGAGCACACGAGGAGCCAGTAGTGAATACTTACGATAAAATACTCATAGTAGACGATGATGATTCACTTCGAGAATCAATGGTCAACATCCTCGAAAGTGAAGGATACATGCTGGACGTGGCAAAAAGTGGACAGGAAGCTGAATTAAAGATAAAGAATAAGGTCTACAACCTGATACTTTTAGACATAAGACTGCCTGATATCAGTGGAATCGAGTTACTAGCCAAGATTAACGAGTATTCACCACATATGAAGAAGATAATGCTTACAGGATTCCCCGACACAGACACAGCCATTAATTCGGTGAACAAAAAAGCAGACGCATACCTAGTAAAACCCTTCGACCCGGAAAAACTATTAGAAATTATTGCTGAGAACCTAGCCCAACAGAAAGAAGAACTCAGGTATACTCAGGAAAAGGTTCTCGAATATATCCAGAATAGGGTAAGAGAACTGGATCAACAGCCCACGATGATAAATAGGGGGCAATAGGTTTGGCAACAGAGGTAGCGGAATCATACAATTTAGATGAACCTCTACTTAGTAGAAAAAAGGAAGAATTCAGAAAATGTCTAATGGAAAGCATTGAGGAAGTTCTTTCTTTCAGCAAAGTGGTCTTAAACTTTCTAGAATTAAACACCCCGTTCAAGTGTAAAGAGATACTTGAGTGCCCCGAAGTCTTTAGCTCTGAACTTAGAGATCTATTTGGTCAGAGCGCTACAGGGATAGAGGAACTGATTATTGAAAGATTCTTTATAAAAATAGATAAACAATACGAGAAAGATAGGAATAAAAAGTTTGAAGATTATATTAAAGAAGCATTAAAAGGTTATACTGATTATTATTAAATTACTAAAAATCATCTTCATAAAACAGGGATATAAATAATCACGTAGATATTAACCCTTAGAAACTGCAGATATTTTTATATATAAAAAACGATAACTTCACAGCATATGGTTAACGCTACGTAGCGCACTGTTTAAATCATATAAAAACAACTGAAAGGAAGTTAAAAATGCCTCAAAAAACAGGAACCCCGAAAACAGTACTTTTGGCTACAAGAGTTACTCCAAGAATCAGAGACATTGTAGTTCAGATGGCTTCTCGGGAAGGGTTGAACGTCAGTGAGTGGATGAGGAACCTCATTATTATGGAATTAAAAAGGGCAGAGGCATTACCCAACGTATTGCGGGCACCTACATTTGACTTAGAGATGGATGATAATGAGTGAAAGAATTTCAACTGGTAACCCAGAACTTGACACACTGCTTGATGGAGGATTTCTAAAGAACAGTATGATTCTCCTTGCGGGAAACCCTGGAGCAGGTAAAACCATACTTTCATCAAGATTCATTTATGAAGGCGCGCTTGAAGATGAACCTGGCGTCTATGCTTGTTTCGCAGAGACCCGTAAAAGGCTTATCTCAGATGTGAAGAAATTTGGCATAGATTATGAGCCACTTATAAGGCGTAGGAAAGTCGAGGTTCTTGACCTCAGCATTGGAAGCGAGACAGAGGTACAGTCAGCGTTAAACCAGATCTTTGAATCGATTACTACCTTGAGGGCAAAGAGACTGGTGGTTGATAGCATTGCGGCGATGGCTATGGGACTTGAGACCGAGTTTGAGAAACGCCATCTTATCAGACTGCTTTATAGGTTAATACTGAAAACGGGATGCACAACTATAGCTATTACGGATATTCCATGGAATAGCAATAGGATAGGAGAGAGTATTGAGGAATTTGTTGCTGATGGCATTATCCTGATGGAACATCAGTACGATTCGAGTGATACATTGAAGCGTCAACTCAGGATCACGAAAATGCGTGGTACAAATCACTCAAGAAAAACCCACAAATATACTATTAGCTCAAATGGTTTGAATATAGAGTTGTAGATTAGGAGTATATCTCCAAGTCTTCAGGCTCATCTTCTTTGGTACTCCGGTACTTGATATATACATAGGCGCCTAGTATCAAAGCAATCAGTATAGCTAATCCTATCAGGATATGGAAGACCTGAACTTGTCTACCAAATACAGTGATTGTTAACTCGTCAGTCTCGATGTTTTGAGCGATCTGGATGTTTTTTTGAGCTTCATTAGGCTCGTATCCGGTTTTAGAAGCTGAAGCCTTCAAACGGAGAGTATCATATTTTTGTATTATCTCGGCTTGTGCAATACCGTCATCATCGGTCTCAGTGTCTTCTGATAGAATTACACCACCTAGGGCGGTCCATTCGATTTCTGCTCCGGGTACGGGGAGACCGTTACTAGTGAGTTGTACCTGTACTGTGAAGGTTTGGTTGATCATGATTGTGGACGGGGTGCTTAATGTGATGTTCATCCCCTTGGTTACTGTCTGTATTGGTTTCTCTGAAGGAATTACACCCATCAAAGATGCCAAAATATTGGTGTTGCCCTCTATTCCAGTGGAGGTAAATTCAGCTATTGCGTAACTGTTTCCTTGACGGATATACACTGAATTAGGAACATCACCTACGGTGGGGTTTGTGCTAGTAAGATAGACCTCTGTATCAGCTCGTGCTGAAACCGGGTTACCCTCATCATCAAGGAATTGGACTGTGATTATATCATTCTCGGTACCATCCGCTACAATGATACTTGGGAAAATATACAATTCTATTATGGATGGAACTTGTCCTTGTACAGTAAGAGTCTCTGAGGATGGTGCGACTCCAGGGCTTGTGGCACTGA
Organism: Candidatus Bathyarchaeota archaeon; assembly: GCA_937877765.1. Lineage (GTDB taxonomy): Archaea > Thermoproteota > Bathyarchaeia > TCS64 > TCS64 > RBG-16-57-9. The sequence continues at coordinate 6,919 of CALGBN010000347.1, forward strand.
TAATTGTCTCTCCGTTCTCTGTATAACATGTAATGTTTGCAGACGTCTTGAATGAATCTTCACTTATTGTAACAGTTTCATCGATTGTAGCGACGTTTGTGTTGCTACTTGAAAGATAGACTACAGTATCTTCTGTTGCTCGGACAGGGCTTCCATCATTATCTTGTAATTGAACTGTTACAGCTGTATGTGATTTCCCATCAGATAATAATACATCAGGACTAAAGAATAATGCAACACGTTCTGGGAACGGTGCCTGTTCAAATACTATTATCTGATCAGTGCCGGGGGTATATCCCTGTGCTTGAGCTGAAACAAATACCTCACCGGTTAGCGTGCCAGATACAAGGAACTCTGTTGAGGCATAGTTGGAGCCTTTTGGGATAGTTAGGTTTTGAGTGACCGTGATTAAGCTGTGGTTTGAGCTTGTGAGTGTTATTTCTACGTCTTCTGATGCGGTTAATGGGAGACCGAGATTATCCGTAATCTGAACATATACTTTTCCGGTTTCACCTATAACATTAGGTTGATGTCTGGGTGTCGCGTATACTGAGAGTTGAGCGTTGACATTTGATTGTGATACCTGAAGATATTCACTTCCAGTAATGCATCCCGGACTACTTGCCGTGATAATGGTTATTCCACTGCTGGTTCTTGTTGTGAAGACTGCTTTTGCATATGATTTTCCTTCAGGTATTGTTATGAACTCGTCTGGGGTTCCCACGTTTAGGTTACTGCTGGTTATATGGACTGGGGTATCTCTTGGTGCAATGTAGGGTTCTCCATTCTCTGTTTCTAGAGAAACGACTATGATATTGTGGGTTTGTCCATCGGCTTTTATTATAGCTGGAGATGGATTGACCACAATTACGGGACTTTGTGCGTGAACCATCACGATGCCTGTTGCAGTGATCAAAATTAGTAGTGTGAAAATGAGGGCGGATTTTTCGTTTCTCTTCAATTGGGTCACCGGATTGAGTGATTTTGTTTAGTTGAAGCTTAAGTCTTTTGTCTTAGACAGCGCTTCGGGTAGGTTTTTCATGAAGTCATCAAAGTCGTTTGATGTCTCCAAGAGGTCTGAGATTTTCGCAAGTTCCTCATGGTAGGTCTCCACTTTATCGTCGCTCTCAAGGACGAAGCAGAGTATCTTGTTATTCTTTTTACCTAGAATACCAAGTTTTGTACCATTGAACTGTAATATGATTTTCTCCTGATTTTCCCTTAACTCATCATATAGGTTGTAAACTGACTCAAGGTTTGACCTGTTGATGCTCTTTGGGACGCTCCAGTCTTCAGGATACTTTTTAATACCAATCTTACCCATCCTTCGCTCTATCAAGATCAAAGGAAGAGCATCATGATAGCCTCTCAAGTCACGCTCGAGGTTCAGATCTATTACCTTGAAATAGTCATCAGGTGGACCAGCGGGCATACTATCTTCAGGCTCTAGGTACCCATCCTGAGTTGCCTTCGCTAAGAGTGATGGCTTTTTTGTGTCTTTTTCGGTTGCTAACTGGTTTACTATTGATCTTCTTTGTTCCACGTACTCATCGGCTGTTATTTTGTCGTTGATGAAGTCTACGTCGAGCCTATGAAGCATTTGCTGAGTCTCATCTGAACCCGCTCCACCACCGATCCCACTTGGGATTAATGTCAATGGCTTTGAAGGAGGAGTACTTACTGATGGCCCTGAAGACCTTGTAGGTTGCATGCTTGGAACCCCAGGCATTACGGAGATTGGTTGCTGACCCATGGGAACCATTAGAGTAGGTCCTAGTACTGTCTCTTATACACATCTCCGAGCCCACGAGACCTCTCTACATCTCATATGCCGTCTTCTGCTTGAAAAAAAAAAAAAACACACA
>CALGBN010000348.1 GCA_937877765.1 Candidatus Bathyarchaeota archaeon
CATTACCTGGAAATGGGCTTTATCGATAACGTGTTTATCCCCGGTGGTGGTGATGAAGATATCGCCCACTATGGCTGCTTCCAGTAATGGCATGACCTGAAAGCCATCCATAACTGCTTCCAGGGCCCGGACCGGCTCCACCTCGACTACAATCACCTGGGCACCCAGTCCTTTTGCCCTCATGGTGACACCGTGCCCGCACCAGCCGTACCCACAAACCACCACCTTTTTACCTGCCCACAGAATATTGGTAGCGCGGGTGATGCCATCTATGGTGCTCTGTCCGGTGCCATAACGGTTATCAAAAAGGTACTTGGTCTGAGCATCGGCCTTTTTCTTGGATACTGATGCATCAGCACATGAGACAAACAGCGCCGTCTTTCCATGGAGCCGTTGATGGTTTGCCTTTAGGAACTGTTTTGATTCCTTGATCCATTGCCCCATCTTGATACCGCTGCCAACTAGAACAAGGTTATATCCCTCTGGGTTAGGCTGATTCTTCTTTAGATCAACTAGTGTAACATTGATGCCCTCGGACTCCAGTACAGTGCTTATTCGGTCAGCGATCTCAGCGGTCACCCCAGTATTGCTGCTATACGCTATCAAAGCACTCATAGGTGAAGCCTCCCCGATCTGTAGAGCATGAATAGGCTCATTATTGGTACGATGAATCCCAATGCAGCGCTTGACTGAATCGTATAGCCCCATACATCAAATAGGATCGTAGTGACACTCACCAAGATCAATACCTTAAGTGCCCACTCATATCCACGCATTAGCCCTATTGAGGCAACTATTCCACCTAATCCTAACAAAAGGAACATGATGTTGATGATGGTCATGGTTCCATCAGTTACTGGGACAGTTAGGAACTCCTTGATGGCGGGAGTAGTACCAAGGTACGCGAAGTATAGCCTGAATAATCCGTTGAGGGTATTAGCCCAGATTAGTGGCTTTTCTTTCATCCCTGTGTCACCCTGTAGATTACGTATGGTTGTATTGCGGTCCAGAGGAGGACGAAGCTCCAGAATCTACCAGCGAAGATATTGTAGTCGGCTAGCAGGTATGCCCAGCTGTATCCCATCACGTAGTGCCCGAACACGAACTCGAATAGGATCGTGAGTATTAGCCAGCTTGCGCCTATCTGGAGGCTTTGCTGGGTGTTTGTTATGGTCCAGCGTTTGTTCAGTAGCCAGAAGTATGCTGCAAAGAGGAGTATTCCAGTTGCGCATGATATCTGTCTCTTATACTCATCTCCGAGCCCACGAGACCTCTCTACATCTCGTATGCCGTCTTCTGCTTGAAAAAAA
>CALGBN010000349.1 GCA_937877765.1 Candidatus Bathyarchaeota archaeon
ATGATACGGCGACCACCGAGATCTACACCGTCTAATTCGTCGGCAGCGTCAGATGTGTATAAGAGACAGGAGAAAAGAGGATACTAACCAAAAGATGCCTCTTTATCAAAAGGCCACATTGGACGCTTGATGTTCCGGTATGTGAACCATGAGAGATTGGGCGTGGTTAATCCGGGAGCGTCTACCTCTAATATCTTTTTGCTGAATGGCTCGTAGGCTGCTCTAAAGTGTCCCCTGCTCTTCAATACTAGTATCTTTTTATCTGTGGGTTCGATGCCGTTTCTTCTGAATATCTCAGGGTCGTTTGGTGAATGGCTTTTCTCCGTCAGAATTATCTCGACGCCATCTACCTCGATCACCGCTGTTCTACCGACATCAACTGGTACACCTATCGCCATCGCCTTGTGTATAAACCTGCCATCAGTAATGGTGCGCACTGTACCAGTGACCATCAGTGGTTTACCATGGAAATCATCAGTCTTAGCCCCAATCTCCATAGAAAACTTACCCCGAACACCTACATTGATGGCCTCCTGAACCGCCTCCGGGTCCTTGATGATAGCAACACCAACATTTGTAGCACCCTTCTTCAATAACTCCCTGAGAATCTCGGTACCATCACCCGGTGCACCTCCACCCGGGTTATCCGCCACATCAGCGAGAATCACAGGACCCTCCGATGCCTCCATCGCAATCCTCACCGCATCCTCAATAGACGTTAATGGCTTGAGGAACTCTTCACGAAGACTCCACATCAACTCCCCTATCTCATTTGCTAGTTTCTGGGCAAGCTCAGGGTTATTGTCTGTGACCGCAACTACGTCTGAGCCACACCGTTCAACATCAGTATATGAGAAAGCCGGGAATAAGCATATATTGAGTACTTCTGTTGATTTCTCCATTTCTCTTGCCTTCTCAAGGAGCTTGACCATTGGGCCCTCTGCGGTGCGTTGATTGATTGTTGGTGGCAGCATAGGTAGTTTGCAATGTGCGACTGTTGGTTTGAGTTCACCTTTGATGGTTTTTACTAGTGTCTCTGTTGCCTCGGCCGCTCTTTCATACATATCAACATGAGGATTTGTGTCATATCCGAATATGGCGTCACAGTGATCCACAATCATATCAGAGATCAATCCATGAAGATCAAGAGTAATGATAATCGGAGTATCACCAACAAGCTTACGCACCTCCCGAAGCAGCACTCCTTCAGCTTCAGGAACCTCCTCAGCGATCATCGCACCATGAAGCGCCAGTAATACTCCATCAAGTTTCCCAGCCTTCTTGATGCCATCCGTGATAGTATTCACAATATGCCAATAATCCTCGTTTCGAAGTTCACCAGCTGGTGTCGCCCCAGCGGCAATAGTAGGAATATACTCGATGCCCTCACGTTCAAGCACATCAACGTAGCCCCCTATGGCGCTACGTGTACCTTTCAAGGTCTCGACTATCTTTTCCCCGTACATGGGGTTGAAGTCGTCTAGGGTTGTTTTGACGGTGCTGAATGAGTTTGTCTCATGCATCATCTGTCCGAATAATACGCGGTAACCTGACATGGATAGGAATTTGATTCAAGAGATATTAAACGATAATGCTGACCATTTCTTCTGGTTGTCTACTAATACTTTATTACTAACCATGGGCAAAGATTATTCCGTACAGTAATAAAATGGGAGAAACATCAAATGCTGTTCACGGAATCATTCGAGTACATTCTAGAAACCGGTTTTCAGAACTGGATGACTGAAGCTCTCACCAAGATGAAAATAACCGACATACAGGCAGATTACAGACCAACAGAGGAAAACGAGCCAATAATATGGCAAGAAGACACAAGGCAACTGGTAATTCATGAACCCGACCCATTTAACGCCGCCCTGATATTCCTTGAATGGGTATCATCCGAGCTACCCCGGCGGTGGCGGAAAGTATGGGAAAATCTCCAACAAATCGAGGAAAATCATGGCAAAGAAGCCGCTGAAACCGTACTACTGGACTACATTTCTGAGATGGATAAACGCAATACGTGTCCAAGCTGGGTTTCTTTCAAGTAAACCGTGATTAGTTATTGTTTTTCTTCTACGGGGTCTTCTTCAGGAGCTTCCTCAGCTTTTTCTTCCTCGTATTCACCAGTTGACATCTTCTCCAACAACGTGATCAACTTATCCACGTTTTCTTTCTCCTCAAAAACATGGATGAGCTTCTGACCCCAGAGATCAACATTAGCCCCAAAAATAGGGAAAAACGGAGAAAGAGTCAACCGTGCCATCTCGCCGCCCACAAACATAAGCGGCTTGAAGCTCTCCAAAGCCATAATCGCAGGCATCTCCATACCATATTTTCGTATCCTAATCGCGGCTTCCAGTATAATCTCGTCAATTTCTTCTTCTGTTAGCTCCTCGTCCCCGTAAAAGAAACCACACATACCAAGATAATTGATGTCTACTAGTATAGAAACCTAGTCCTCTGGCTTCTTCTTGGGGCTAAGCCTTGTCTTCATGGTTATCCCCGATACAGCGACTCCTCCAATCAAGAAGAAAACGAAAAGAACCCTGAAAAACGTCCAAGAGTTTCCCTGCGTAAACGTAATCAGGCATACAAAGTTGAACATCCAGTTGATCACTGATGCTATCATCGCTACCGGAAACTGTTCTCGTGTGAGCCTCCTCAGAACCAAGTATGTTGGTATGGCTCCGCCTAAGAAATAGACCACATAAGATAGAAACCATGGCACGGTAATGGTGTTAGCTAGTCTAAGATAGAAGAATATTATCGCATAACTCAGCGCCGCAGATGCTAAGTAGTCCGTGGCGTTTGGTTTTCTCTCAGACAAAGCTCTCACCCATACAGTATTCTCTATTGGTTAAATGATTTAAGAAAAATAGGGGGAAGATGTTAGACTAATTGTAGCCAGTCTCTTAGCAGGAAGATTATCCTTCCTTGGTACATCCCGAACCTGCTCATGATAGTGTTGCCGAAGCTAGCACCGAAAGCAAGGAGCATCAACCATCGTCCAATCTTGGGGATATATCCCAATGTACCTTCATGCAGGTTTTCCTGCGTGAAAATAAAGTGGAATATCGCCGTTACGGCGCCTACGAATGTGATGATGGCGTTTATTGTGCCCATAGCGCCTCCTCCAATTAGGGGGGTGCTCGCTGTTTGCGCTACTTGTACTATAAAGTCGCTGTGGATTGCTGCCCTGATGCTGATTCCTACGCCGTTACCGACGAGGAAAGCGATTGGGAACCTGTACATCCAATAGTACTCTCTGTGGAAACGCGCATAGAGCATTATGCCAAGTACAAATACCAAGACATAGATGATCTGTCCTTCCATGATTTTGGTCCAACCATAGTCTCGGATGTTCTTAATACCCATGACTATCTGGTGGCCCGCTGCAACACCGATGAAAGTGTACTCAGCGAACTTGAATACCACGTTGTCCCTGAAGGCATAGCTTGTAGCTGCTATGGTGAAGAATGCTGCGATCCATATTGATGGGTCCATTGATACCATTAGCCACTACCCTCCTGTTTCTGCATGAACCATGAAATATTCCCTACTGCGATAAAGATCAGTACCAGCGTCTGTGTGAAAGTCAAGATATCGCTGCTCACGATTGCGTCACCTGGGTGTCCCGTAAGGAACTCTAGGTCCGCTGCGCCTTTTACTCCATCCATGATACCCAATAGCTGTCCCGAGTCATAGTACGGCTTGATGCTTGTTGTCATCATGCTTAGGGTGCCTCCAAGTACATCCCTGTTATATTGGCTGTAGGCTTGGTATACCCAACCTTCTGCCACGTCTCCGCTTGTGGTAACATACGCTACGATAGCGAAATCATCAGCGCCTCCCACATTATCCATCAAAGGCATGCCTGAGATGGGGTTACCCTGGTAATCATTAGTAACTAGCTCATGTAGGTCTCCCAGTACACCAGCCATTGCTGTCTGGGTTCCTGCGATGTAGCCTATGAAGACATAGTCTTCTCCGTAGACTGCGCCGTAGTTTGATTCTGGTTGAACCGCCGCCATTACTAATGGATACATCAGTGTTCCTTCGAGGGCTGTAGCCATTATGACCAGTTTTAAGTCGTTCTCGAATATCTGGTGGAAAGCCGCTATGGTTCCCGGTCCTAGGCTTGGATAGCCTCCTGAACCATACCCGATATCGAACAAGATCACTGAGCCTTCTGGTAGTGCTTCGATGGTGTCATACCAGTCTTGGCTCATCTGCCCTGTCATTAGAGGTAGACCTAGGGGGCTTAGTGCCGGAATGAGCATCGCTATAATTACTAGCCCCATGACGACTTCACGGGGGAGTGATGTTAGTTTTTCCCATACTGACATTTTTAGCGCCTCCCTAAGTACCCTGTCTCCATTCCGATCAGGGTCTTGATTCCTAGTACGACTGCACCGATACCGATTCCGATGCGTACGCCTCTATATGCTCCACTTACTATTGGTCCAAAGATCCATTCACGCATGTGGAAGAATCCTGGGTAGATCGCTGGGAATATTGGTGTGTTTCCAAATATTACCAGTACGGCTGTAATGAAGAGTAGCGCTGCGTCAAAGTTTCTGGCTCTGAGCACCTTATAGGCTCCATAAGCCATGTAGAACGCTAGGCTGCTATACATTGTTGAACCGAGAGGTAGATAGATAGCGTTGTAGAGCCAACTGTAAGTAGCTCCTTGCTCGTATTCTCCTGTTACTAGTCCGAGGCCTATGAATACTACGAGCATTAGTAGAAGCCATCCACTAAAGTACCAATCTGTGCCTTCTTTACGAGCAGATAGCCTTCTCCCATGAACACGGAAGAGGTTCACTGCTCCAAGCCCTAGGGCGAATCCTTGAAGGACTATACCCCAGTTCTTGATCACGTTAAACGTTTGGGTGACTGCTTCGATTCCAGTATAGTAGTCTCCTATGGCTATTACTCCAACGATGAAAGTTATCGCCAGAGGTATGTCTCTTTTATAATCCATTCATACTCACCTCGATAACAGCTCCGCAATTATATTCACGCCAACGGTTGAAAGCAAAGCTCCAACTATTGAGAGAGCTATCGCCGCTAACTTGTACCAATCTTGTGCCGCAATTGTTCCGATCTGTGCAGGGTCTCCCGAGACATATGCACCAGCAGCGAAGATCTCCTCACCGATAAGGCAGTAGTCACAGAGAGCTGCGAAGAATGGGATCTGATATGTTCTGGCGGTTCCACCGACCTGCATGGCCCCAATTCTGTCAAACGTCTCTGCAAACATCATGGATTCAGCCCAGAAGGGGCCAATCATAATGTTTCCAGCAGGTCTACGTCTTGCAGCCATACCGATGATCCCGCTCGCCCAGGCGAACTGGGTTCCCGATAGATAGGGTAGTTGCTCGTCAACATTCAACTCATCGAGTTTACCCTCGACGTTGTATGCGTCACGAACAAGCTCAATCGCTACTGGCATAACGTCTACTTTTGCCTGTGGTGCGATTAGCTCCGCGCCTAGTCTCGCTGATAGACCGGCTACATAGTTAAGTATGCTGAGGCCTGCGACTGTTTGTGTCGCGTAGCTGTCAGTGAATGTACCCATGCCTATGATGTCGAAAACTGGGCGTCCCATCTCTACGCTTCTTCCTACGACTTCTTCGATTGCGTCTAGACCGGCTATTCGTCGTACCTTTATCTTGCCCTCTTTACCCATGTTGATTGCGATGTATACCGCGACCCATACGAGAATTAGAGCTAGTAGAGGTACTATTCTTCCTGGTGTTAGAATTGCCATTGTTTTTTCCTTCCGAATAGCTGTAATTGTAAGTAATTGAATTAGTATAAAATATTTGACGTCAATTTAGGGTAAAAAAACCCATTTTAGCTATATCTCCCTTATTTTATGTAAATTGCCCCTTAGATGTATTTACAGTAAATATTCCGTCCTCTGTGCCGAGTCTTAAATACATCATAACCAAACTAAACCGTGGACCTTTAATGAGTGACCAGCAGAAACAATCATTCCAGATATTATTTGCGGGAGCAAGCGTCGCCTTCGGAGTACCTTTCCTATTGATAGAGGTCATCGGGCTTGTCCTGGGTATGGAGCTATACAATACATACCCAACATTGTTCGGGGCACTTTACATCTCATTATATGTATTGGGCGGTATCTTGGGTGGCTCATTAGCTACACGAAAAGTTGAACTAGCCCAAATGACCCGTTTTGGGGTATTAACAGGATTGGTAGCTTTCTTCATTCAGCAAGTTGTGTATTTCATATTTTTCGGAGCAGGAGTGCTAGGTGATACTTATACCCTGTTTGCATTGGTCGGTGGCTCCCTCATGGGCTCAATTTACACCAAGCAAAACATAAAGCGTCTAGAAAAAGAACTAGCGGAAAAAGAAGCAGAGAAACAAGCTGAGGAGCCCTCTGAGGAAGAGGTTTAAAGTCTCAGTATCAGACCGGCTCTTGCGCCCGTATGTTCTTGGTCCTCAAGTGTAACAGCACCGTTCACCACAAGGTGTATTATTCCTTCTGGGAATCGTTTGGTTGCTTCCGCTGGTACGAATTCAGATTTATCGAGAACCGTGTCTGGGTTGAAGACCATGATATCCGCCTTATAGCCCTGTGCCAGTAGTCCTCTGTCTCGTAGACCAAGTGTCTGGGCTGGTAGACTCGTCATTTTTCTTACAGCGTCTTCCAGCGTCAATAC
>CALGBN010000350.1 GCA_937877765.1 Candidatus Bathyarchaeota archaeon
CTTTGAGGCTAATACGCTCCAACACTGGGGCAATGGGTCACCGGGTATTCTGAACCACTCATCATCCACTCTTTTACTTGCAGGTGTGTAAGCCCAGACTAGTTCAGGGAACTCGTCAACCTCATCTATTGTGAGACCAGCTTTGATCAAAGCGTTCAGTACATCGCTGACGGTATGCTGCCACTCATAGCTCTTCTTGTTGGTGATTTTTGCCTCGGCGTCGGCATAGGTACCTTCGTCTTCCCAGCTTAGGGGATCATCTTGGTGCCAGTAACTGTATTTGATTCCTAGCTCCTCTGAGTCATCGTCGAAGACCCACATGAATGGATGAGACTCAACAATCAGGAACCGTCCTCCCGGCTTAAGGAAGTGGGCGATTATCTCACCCCATCGGTCAATATCGTTGAGCCAACAAAGCACCCCATAGCTTGTGTAGACAATATCATACTCTCCAGCATGATTATCTGGAAGATCATATACATTGCTACACACAAACTCAGCGTCCACACCGGTTTTCTTAGCTATCTCCCTAGCCAATTCTAAAGCGGTATCACTGAAGTCTACTCCCGTGGCTTTTACTCCAAGGCGTGCCCAGCTTATGGTGTCCAGTCCGAAGTGGCATTGAAGATGAAGAAGCTTCTTACCTGAAACATCGCCTAGTTTCTCTAACTCGATTCGGTGGAGACTGTTTTTGCCTGCTAGGAATCCTTCTAGGTCGTATTCCTCGGAGGCTGCGTGTATGTCCACTAGTTCGTTCCAGCGGCGTTTGTTAGTCTCAAAATATTCTTCCATTGTTAGTCAGGGCTAAAGGGTGAGTGCTCTGAAAAATGTTACTCAAGAATAATCATGAGTTCTTCATATTTGTCTATTTCATGAAGAAGAAGACGATAGCGATTATAAGATAACTCATCACAAGCATCACGCCTTCCATCCAGTGGCTCTCACCATCTCTTACTATATTGTCAAGTATGAAGACGGCTACCGTGACTGAAACAACCTCAAGCTCGTTGAATATTAGCTGCATGGGGTGTCCAATTGCCTGTCTCTTATACACATCTCCGAGCCCACGAGACCTCTCTACATCTCGTATGCCGTCTTCTGCTTGAAAA
>CALGBN010000351.1 GCA_937877765.1 Candidatus Bathyarchaeota archaeon
TTTTCAAGCAGAAGACGGCATACGAGATGTAGAGAGGTCTCGTGGGCTCGGAGATGTGTATAAGAGACAGGACATACCCCGGGCGACTCTGAGCCTTAATCACCAGTGTAGGTGAAAATAATACGGCTAGTATTATGAGGACGAGTCCTTGCTTCCTCAGAGAAGAACACCTAGATGGGTACATTAGGAACTTCATCTGTGCCTTCCCCAGCCTAGTAGGGCTTGGTCTCAAACCCGAACATATTGGCTACGATGTTACCGGGGAACAAACGTACTTTCTTGTTGTACTCTGTGACTGCCTCATTGTATCTGAGACGAGCCACGGCGATTCTATTTTCTGTGCCCTCAAGCTCATCGATCAAACCGAGCACTAATGTGTTCGCGTCAAGATCAGGATAATCTTCAACAACCACAACTGCTAGAAGACGGTTGGACACATCATCCATCTCCTCTGCAGCGTTTATCTGTTCATCCACGCTGCCGTCAAGGCTGTCAGTCCATCCGCTACGCGCTGCTGCTATGTCAGTTAGTAGGCTTTGCTCATAGTTGATGTAGAGTTTGGTCGCGTTTACCACGTTGAGGATAAGGTCGTATCGTCTCTGGTACTGTACCTCGATCTGTGCCCACTCGTTCTCAACCTGTATCTCAGCTGAGACCAAGCCATTGTAGCTACTTCAGACCATGATGGCTGGTACAAGTATAACGGCGACGACGCCGATGATAATGAGGTTTCTATTTTGACTTAAATGTATTCAACTCGTGTTAAAAACCGGATGCTTGGCATGTTATAAATTTACTTAAATTCATCCTTACTCAACTATAGGCTACTTTGAAGCGGAAAGCGGCCCTTAGCATACTTGGCGTTATAACAGTCGCGGCTATTTCAGTGGGGTTATTGTGGAAACTCATGGTGCAGGGCGACAGCTTGGGTCAGCTTGGTCTAATAGGCGTATTGATTGCGGCTATGTTGAGTCATCTTACTGTTGTAGCGCGAGATATGTTCATACCCTTATTCCTACCCCTTGCCTCCATCTATCACCCAATCATACTAGGCACGGCAGCAGGCACAGGAGCCGCCATCGGGGAAGTAACAACATATTTTCTGGGATGGGGTGTGGCTGAGAGCCTTGAAGAGATGAGTGATGCCGAGGATAGAATAGCTCGATGGATTAACAAGTATGGGCTCTGGGCGGTACTCCTTGTTGCATTAACGCCTCTTCCTGATACTCCAATCGTTATTCTCGCTGGTTCAAGAAAGCTACCTTTCGGTAAACTGGCGGTTGTAGAGGTAGTCGGCAAATCTATCCTCTATAGTGTGGGGGCGGTGATGGGTGGAATGGTCTACGGTGGGCTAGAGAACACCTTGGGTACAGTTATCGCTTCAGCCTTGATGGTTATAGGCTCACTGATATTCAGTATCGCTGTAACTTGGAAACCTAGTCGCGACTGGATATTCGGTTGGATGGAGAAACTTGTTCCACAGATGAAGGATTAGCGGAGAGAAGATAGGTTCCAATAACTCCACCTAACATCGTTGAATGACGTAGGGAGATTCGCTGCTTGTCGAAGGGCTTAAGTACGGAGTCCGACACCAGCCCACTAAATCCAGGTGTAAATATTTGGAACCAAGACAAGCAAACGCCCCAATTTTGTATATGGGCAACAACGCAATCGCAAGAGGAGCAATAGAAGCCGGAGTAAGAGTAGTAGCTGGTTATCCCGGTACTCCAAGCAGCGAGATATTATCCACAATAGCACGAGACGCGCGGAAATATGGTATGCACGTCGAGTGGAGCACAAACGAGAAAGTAGCATACGAGGTTGCCTACGGTGCAGCCCTCAGCGGAGTACGGGCACTGATGACCACAAAGCATCTAGGCGTCAACGTACTCAGTGACGCCTTACTGGTCTCGGCGTATACCGGCGTCAACGGTGGATTAGTTATCGTGACCGCTGATGATATTCACCCCTTCAGCAGCCAGAACGCCGAGGACACAAGATACTATGCGAAGCTAGCCAAGATACCGTGCATCGAGCCCAGTAACGTCCAAGAGGCAAAAGACATGATAATTGAAGCCTTTGAGCTAAGCGAGAAACTACAGTTGCCTGTGCTCTTTAGGGTCACAGACCGTATATGTCACGCGAAGAGCGATGTTGTGCAGAGCGAGATCAAGCCAAGTATAGCCAAGGCTTCCTTTATCAAGGAAGATTCTCGGTATGTGATGATCGCGCCTAACGCAAGGAAACGGGTTGAATGGCTTAACAATCAAATAGACAAGGCTGCTGCTCTTAGCGAGAACCACCCAGAGAACCGGGCGGATTACGCTGAGCAAGCAACGCTAGGGGTAATAGCGTCTGGGGTTCCATATGAGCACACCATTGAGGCGTTAGACGTACTAGGGCTAACCGATAGGGTCTCGGTTCTCAAACTCACGTTCACACATCCATTGCCCAAGCAGAAGATAGCAGAGTTCCTCAGAAACCACAGCCATGTACTGGTAGCTGAGGAGATTGAACCCATCATCGAGACAGAGGTAAGCAGTATCGCCCACCAAATAGGACTAGACACATTAGTTCATGGACGCCTTGATGGATATGTACCAAGGGAACACGAACTAACGCCAGATAGAATAGGTGAAAGCATAGCAAGAATCCTCAGCATAGATGATCCCCTCGTAAAGGTACCAACCTACAAGGCACCCGAGGTCATAAGACGCATACCAAACCTCTGTGCTGGATGCCCCCACGCCGCAAGCTACTATGCCTTGAAACTAGCAAGACGTAAGATGGGGGGAGGTGGAGCAGTAACAGGTGATAGAGGCTGTTACAATCAGGGTACAAATCCGCCGCTATCCGCCATTGATACCTGTGTCTGTATGGGTGCAAGCATCAGCATGGCATCAGGGCTCAGCCATGCAGGCGTAGAAGGCCCAATAGTGGCTGTAATCGGTGACAGCACTTTTCTCCATAATGGTGTACAGCCTCTCATCAACGCTGTGCATAACAAGGCAAACATCACAGTGATGATTCTCGACAACGGCTGGACCGGGATGACCGGACACCAGCCAAACCCTAACACCGGCATCAATGTTCTCGGTGAACCGGCTCCAAAGGTCAGCATCGAGAAACTGGTGGAGGCGTGCGGCGTACAGCACCTTCAAGTGGTCTCTCCATATAACGTGGATGAGACCACAGCCGCCATCGTCTCAGCCATGCAACATGAGGGTCCAGCCGTAGTCGTATCCCGACAAGTCTGCCCAGTCCAAGACCACAGGATAAGACGAAAAAAAGGCGAACAAATAGAGTTCCCAACATACACAGTGAACACAGACCAGTGCACGGGGTGTCTCTACTGTGTGAACAACATCGGGTGCCCAGCACTCGACGTAACTGATGGCAAGGTATCCATCAACCCGGCGCACTGCATCGGATGCGGTGTATGCGCCCAAATATGCCCCACAAGGGCAATCAAGGAGATAAAACAATGAGTTTTAACATGATAATCACTGGAATCGGCGGACAAGGAGTAGTATCCGCCGGAACCATCATCGCGGAAGCCGCCCTACGGGACGGGCTACGAATAAGAAACAGCGACGCCACAGGCTTAGCCCAACGTGGTGGAAGCGTTCATAGCCAGATCAAGATAGGTGAGAATGTTAAGAGTACCATAGTTCATCCGGGTACAGCTGATGTGTTACTCGGGTTTGAGCCTCTTGAGGCGTCACGGTATGCTCATTTGTTGAAGCCTGATGGTATCGCTATTGTCAATAGTAAGCCAGTGCTGCCTGTGACTGTGAAGAATGGGATGATGAGTTATCCTTTGATGGATGAGCTTAAGCAGATATTTGATGAGCGTAGCCTCAAGAGTATCTGGGTTGACGCATTAGAGGCATGTGAACGCCTCGGCAACACAAGAGTCCTCAACAGCTTTATGATTGGCTACATGGCTGCAAAGGCAAAGTTGCCTATCAAGATCGAGACCTTGAAGGAGACGATTATGGCGAATGTGCCCAAGCGAACAATTGAGCTTAACCTCAAAGCATTTGACTTAGGACTACAACAAGGAGAAGAGGAATAATGAGAGCAGGGATAAAGGGCACAGGAATGTATGTACCCCCCAAGGTAATCAGCAATGATGATCTCGTAGCAATGGGCATCGAGACCACTGATGAATGGATTAGAACCAAAACCGGAATGCAGCTAAGACACATCGCTGAAGATGATGTATGCACAAGCGACCTAGCCGCCAAGGCTGGTGAAGCAGCACTAAAAGACGCTGGCGTAAAACCAGAAGACGTTGACATGCTTATACTTGCAACGAGCAGCCCAGACGTGATACTGAGCTCCACAGCTGCAATCACCCAAGCCAAACTAGGGTGCAGTAATTCGGGAGCTTTTGATGTCAACAGTGTCTGTAGCGGATTCGTGTACGCTTTTGATATTGGCTCAAGGATGGTCTTGGACCCCCACATGGATAACGTATTAGTCATAGGCGCGGAACTTTACAGTAAAATACTCAACTGGGAGGACAGAACCACCTGCATCTATTTCGGAGACGGCGCAGGTGCAACACTACTTCAGAAAACCGATGAAGGCGGCGTACTAGGATCATACCTCAAGGCGGATGGTACCGGTGCTAGTGTCATCGAGATACCCGCAGGCGGCACAAGACAACGACTCACAAAGGAACTAATTGGCTCTGGACAGGAATACTTCCACATGGATGGACGAGCCGTCTGGAACTTCGCCACCGTGAAATATGGTGAAGCTATTACTGAGGTTACGAAGCGTGCAGGGTTCAAGGTCGATGATGTTGACTGGGTTATACCCCATCAGTCAAACAGCACCATGATCAAGGTCTGCATGGAGAACCTCGGGTTACCATATGAGAAAGCCTACCTGAACCTAGAGAAATACGCAAACTGTGCTGGGGCAAGTATACCCATCGCAATACACGAGGCAGCCAAGGATGGTTCCCTAAAGAAAGGCGATATTGTGGCTACTGTTGGTTATGGTGGAGGCTTGAGCTGGGGTAGCAACCTCATCGAATGGTAGTCTATTTCTTCCTCAAGACTACTGTTGAGTAGGTCTCCTCTACCCAGTCAATATCTCTTCTATCTAACTTTTTGATGTTATTTGGTTTGACGTTAATTATTACTCGCTCAGGGTGATCCTTTGTCTGGTCAAACCAGAAATAATCCTTCATCTCTGGGTGCCAATAGAGGTACCACCAAACCCACTTCTCCTCAACTACTTGGCGATCAGCGAAAGAGGCTTTTCCCTGAATCTCATCGAAGCTATCCCTCTTGACTCCTGGATAAAGTAAAGCCACTTCGGGGTTTTCCTCTATGTCCAGTACTTTCTGAGTCTCTCTGTAGCTTGGGAACCATATCTCGTGGGTAGGGTCCTCGTTGAAGTTTGTCATTGGTCTGCTATGTGTCTCGCCATCTTTTCCATAGGTTATCATGTAGACTATTTTTGCATGTTTGAAGTCCTCAAGGGCTTCGTCATCGATATTTGTTGTATCCACTGTATATCTCAAATTATCTAGTAAGGGCGATTTATACGGGTTATCGGCTGTTCAATGCTTTAGAACAATTGATCTATTTGGTAGATATATGACCAAGCAGAATATCATATACTCCGGTAAAAAATGACTGGACTCTACCGCGAACAAGTATACGCCCCACTCTGGGCACGAGGCACACTGTTAACCGCATTCACCATGACCACAGGGCTCTACATAGCGCAAACCCTAACAGGCACCATGATAGGCGAGAACCCAGCCCCCAACACGGTTCTCCTTACACTGAGTGCATTATTCGGTGGAATCTACCTGATTTTTCATAGACTCCGAATAGAGTTGGATTACAGAGGCGTGAAACTCAGCTACGGCTTGATGACTAGAACAATCCCCTATCTTGACATCGAGCGCGTAGAGTTATCCAACATCGGGCTCATGGAGTACGGTGGACTCGGTTACAAGCAAAATCATAGAGGTGATGTAGCCTACAGTGTCCGTAAGGGAGAGGCGGTTAAAATTGTTACCCGCAGTAAGGGTCCAGTTCTATTTACTCCCCAAGAACCCCGACGGGTCGTGAGTCTCATTAACGAGATGGGCTCCTTCTCAACTTCAATATAATAACTCTACTTTCTATAACCCTGCGCCTTGTCTAGGCTCCAAGTATTAACCACATCATCAACACCTAGCCATCCGCGGCGAGCAACAGCCACACCAAGTGGCAGGAACTCTAGTTGAGATACGCTGTGAGCATCAGATCCAAGGACCAGTTTTACGCCAGCCTCCTTGGCTCTACGTGCATCAACGTCCCTTAGATCGAGTCTACTTGGGCTGCAGTTGATCTCCATGAACACTTTTTCCTCTGCTGCTGCCTTGAAAATAGCGTCCAAGTCTACTGGGTAGGGGTTTCTTCTCTGGATTAGTCTCCCTGTGGGGTGTCCTATTACTCGTGTATACGGGTTCTTGATAGCCTCCACTATACGGTTTGTAATGGTGGCCTCATCTTGCTGCATGCCAGTGTGAATGCTAGCTACCACCCAGTCAAGCTGCTCAAGCACCTCATCGTTATAATCAAGCGAGCCATCCGACTTAATGTCACACTCAGTACCCGCAAGGAGTTTGATCTCACTGTACTCTTCATCAAGGCGTCTAATCTCTTCTATTTGTTGCATGAGTTTCTCTTCACTGAGACCCTGAGCAATAGCTAGGCTCTGACTATGGTCCGTGATAGCCATATACTGATGGCCCATCTTCACCGCTTTCTCTACCATCTCTTCAAGGGGATCAATAGCATGGCTATAATCGGTGTGGACATGAAGATCGCCTCTGATATCATCTAAGGTCACCAGCTCGGGTAGCTTATCCTCTATGGCTGCCTCTATCTCACCAGTGTTCTCCCTAAGCTCAGGAGGCATCCACCGCATACCAAGTGCCTCGTATATCTTTGCCTCATCCTCTGCCTCCACTAGCGAATCATCTTCACGTCTGTAGAGTCCATACTCGTTGAGCTTGTACCCTGCCTTCACTCCGATGGTCCGTAGTTTGACGTTATGCTCCTTGCTGCCTGTGAAGTACTGGAGTGCTGCGCCATAGCTCTCTGGTGGAATTACTCTGAGGTCTACTTGTAGCATGTTTTCGAGGACCACTGTGCTCTTGGTTGGTCCTCTACCCAGAATCCTGATAATCGGTGGCATGGTGCAGAAGTGTTCCGTCACTGTCTCTGGGTCCAAGCTGCTGACTAAGACATCAAGATCACCCACTGTTTCTTTTCTGCGTCTTGCTGAGCCTGCTACCTCGACCCTTCTGACTGCTGGATTGTCTTCCATGTAGCTGAGGATGCCTTGTATGATGGGTAATACTTCTCCGAGAAGGAACCTTGTGCTCCTATTACGGTACTCGTCTATTGCCTTGAGTATGTTTTCCTCTTTCTTGGGTCCGAAGCCCTTGAGTTCTCTGATCTTTTCCTCTTTGGCTGCCTGTTCAAGCATCTCGATGTTGGTGATTCCAAGCTCCTCGCTTAGTCTCATAGCGATCTTGGGTCCAATGCCTTCTACCTCAATCATCTGTAGAACCCCCTTGGGTAAGGAGTCCCGAAGATCCAACAAGACTCCAGTCAGCCCCGTCTCAATTATCTCCTCGATAACCATTGCGATACTCTTACCGACGCCGGGGATTTCCTCAAGTTCTCCTCTTTCAGCGATAGCTCCTATATCTTCTGTGAGGGCTGTGACTCGCTGTGCTGCCATGTTGTAGGCCCTGCTTCTGAATCTGTCTCCTTTTATCGCAAGTATCTCGCCTATCTGGTATAGTTGGTCAGCTACCTTCTGGTTGAGGCTCATAGATTATTCTACGCATAGGATGGATATGAATTATATCAGGGGCTTCCCAGTTGCCTTATCCCAGTAATAATAAAAGAGATCACGGCACCACTCAAGAGCCATAGGGTCGCTGCTCGTGAATCCACGATAATCATAGTTACCATTCAGGGTAGGGAAACTAAGCAATGCAACCTCTTTCTCGTTCATATACAGTATGAGGTCAACCTCGATGAAACGGTCCTTTAACACACCTTCTCTTCGGATCGTGTGAAGATAATCCTCTGAGAAAACCTCGTTTCTGATATCCTGCATCTCAGGTGGGACATTGAGGTCTGTGCCTCTCATGAAGTACCCTTTTACGCCTCTCTCGTAGGCCGCCTTGATATGTTTGAATCCGCTTGCGATATATGGTAGGTTTATGTCAAGCACGTATTCCTCGGCTTCCTGAAGTATCCTGACGCTATTATGAATGCTAACCATGATGTCATCAATGTAGTTCATCTCTTTTAGCTCGCCAAACCTGTTCAAGAACTTGGATGGCAACCCACCCGCATTATGTCTTTCAAAATATTCCCTGTTCTCAGAGGTGAACATCACTGAATCTAACTGCCTAAGAACCAGCAAACCATAAGGAGTCAAGCAAGGATGACCATCCGTGTTACGGGTAGCCAATCCAGCCTCAAAGAGCCTGTTAAAGTGGCGGCTTACCTCTTGGGTGGTTATTCCGAGGCGTCTGCTGAGTTCGCTGAAGCTTGTTTCCTCTTCTTTGAGAACGCGCATTATTTTGACTCGTTCCTCGTTGCTTGCCTCGAACATTACATCGTAAAAGTTCTCGCTCATCAAGACCAATAATCAGGTTCACTTGGTCCTGAAAAAACCATCCCCTCTGGGAGATACTTTATTACCAATAAATTCAAAGAAGAAGTGAAAAGTTTTGACTGAGAAAACCTTTGACGAGATATACCCTAGCAAGCCATCATACAAAAGATTCAACCAAGAAAACACGGCATTCGGACAATCCATAAAGAAAACAGGAAACGTAGTACAGTTCGGAGCAGAGAAATATAGGTCAAACAAGATAAAACAAGAGATACCCGGATTCAGCTTAGTCGAGTACGCCTTCAATGGTGCAGCTGGACTCTACGAGTATCCAAAGGGCTCTACTGATACGCAGGGAATATCCTACTATGATTGGCAGAGTCTCGGTTATGTTACCAAGCCAAAGGATGTTCCACGCTGGGAGGGCTCACCCGAGGAAGCAGCAAGGATAATCTCAAAGGTAGCCAAGTATTTTGGTGCTTATAGCGTTGGATTCACCCGACTTGATGAGCGTTGGTTCTATACCCATAGCAGGTATGGAAAACCCCTTGAGTTTGATGACGAGATTGATGAGGGAGTTGTGACTGATGAGAAGGCGGTTTTCCCGACTAAACACAAGTACGTCATCGCCTTGACGGTAGCGATGGAGTACGAGGAGTTCATGCACGCTCCAACCCAACTAGAAGTAGCCACAAACATGGGATACAGCAGAATGCACCACCTTGCAGGACAACTAGCAGAGTTCATAAGAGGTCTCGGATGGCATGCTACACCCATGGGAAACGACACAGCCATGAGTGTACCCATCGCCATCCAAGCAGGCTTGGGGCACGCAGGACGCCATGGAAGACTCATCACATGGGAACGAGGCCCCCTAGTAAGATTGATGAAAGTATTCACAGACCTACCCTTACCTCAGAGTAAGCTTGCACACCCGGGTATCATCCAATACTGTGAGGACTGCAAGAAATGTGCACAGCACTGTCCAGCACAAGCAATCACCCATGGACCAAGAACCTATGAGGCAGTCTGCAAAGCCAATAACCCCGGTTTCTTGAAATGGTATGGTGATGAGGAGGCTTGTCTTGACTACTGGAACGAGGTTGGTTCTGCGTGCAGTGTCTGTTTCAGGACCTGTAGCTTCACTAAGAGTGAGGGATTCGCTCATGATGTGGTAAAGTGGTTCATCAGGAACGTGCCTCAGTTGAACAAGTTCTGGGTCTGGACCGATGACTTGTTTGGTTATGGGAAACCTCATGATCCAGACAAGTACTGGTTGAAACCATTCAAACGAACATAACCAGTTCTTTTTGTTCTGTTTGATGCACATATTTTATAGACTAGAGACAGGTGTAGGCACATAACAGTGAGATATTTTGAACGTACTCGATTATCTGAAGAAACAAGAAGTAATTGACCTAGCCTGCGACCTAATACAGCAGCCAAGCCTCACAAACAAGGAAGGACCCGCAGTAGACTATATGATCGACTGGTACGAGGACAATGACTTTGATGAGATCCATGTTCAGGAGGTTCAACCCGGGCGAAGACAAGTAATCGGCGTAATGAAAGGCGATGGAACAGGTAAATCAATGATGTTCAACGGACACCTCGACATAGACCCCATCACAGCCGACTGGGAGTGGGACCCATATGAGCCCAAGATAGATGGAAACAGGCTCTGGGGTGCTGGCATCCATAATATGAAGAGCGGTGACGCGGCTTTCCTCATGGCTGCGCTAGCCATAAAACGAACAGGAAAGAAGCTTAAGGGTGATCTTGTCTGTGCGACTGTTGTTGGGGAACTTCAGGGCGGAGTAGGTACTGTTCACATGCTGAAAGAGGGCATTAAGACAGATTATGCTATCGTACCTGAGCCATACAGCGTCGATAATATTCTAACGAAGTGTGTCGGTGTCCATGACTTGGCGATCAACGTCATTGGTGAGAGCCATCACATCAGCAGGATGGAGGAAGCAGTTGACGCCATAAAAAAGATGAGAAAAGTACTGGACAGAATCGACAAGATGGAGTTCGAGGCAAGAGACCCAGACTTACCCGGGGCACCAAGATGGGTAGCAGGCAGCATCATCGGCGGAAGAAACAGAGATTATGATCTAGCTGGACCATACAATATACCGGATTTCTGCACAACCATCGTAGACTTCAGATATCCACCGGGATACACAATCGAGGAGATCAACCAACGCTTCAAAGACATGCTTGAAGAAATCGCAGCAGAAGACTCTGAGTTCAAGTACGAGTTTGAGTACCCGGTGAACCCCAAGTTTAGAGTAGGTGGTATGGTAATGCCGCCCATGGGGGTTTCACCTGATGCGGAGGTTGTCCAAATACTGAAGGAGAACCATAAGGCTGTGACAGGTGAGTATCCGAAGAAGATAGGCGCAGTTATCCCAAGGAGTTACTGTGGCAATGATACGGCTCACTTGGCTCAAACTGGTATCGAGTGCTGTCTCTATGGTCCAAGGGGATACCCTGATGACGTTGAGAAGCATGTACGGATCGATGAGATGATAACCTGCAGCAAGGCGATGGCGTTAAGCGGTTATCAGGTCGTCACAGGTGAGAAGTAACCACTTATACTTCCACATCGTTTTCTATGGCTATGAAAGCGGAGAGACAGGTTGTCGCACCCGGAGTAGAATACGCTTATTATTATCGAAAAGCTGGTGAGCCAGCCCTTGTTTTTGTTCACGGTCTGGGTGACTGAAAGGAAACTCATCTGAAGGCAACAGAGTATCCTGAGTTAGCGGATTATGGGGTATTGATTATTGACCAGATTGGTTACGGTGATTCCTCAAACCCAGGAGGCTTCAATTACACTATGAAGGAGCAAGCAGAGATGCTTCTGAAAATGATAGATAAGCTAGGCATCAAGGATGTGGTGCTTGTTCCTCATAGTATGGGTGGACCTGTAGCGGTTGAGCTTGCTGAGATGATGGATGATCGAGTGAAAGGTATTGTCTACGCCGAGGGAAACGTGGATTTCAATGACTGTTTCTTTAGTAACTGGATAATCACCAAGCACACATATGATGAATGGGTTGGAGGTGTATTCCAAGGTATCCTCGAAAGATACAGACAAGACCCAAAACAAGCCAAATACGCTATACCCTTCGGTAAGGCTAAATCCGTATCAACTTACCTTAGCTCAGAGGACCTTGTAGCTGTATCTAAGAAGGATGACATCAGGGACAGATTGGCTGCTTTGAATGTGCCTGTGCTCGCTATATTTGGTGAGAAGAATAAGGGTAAGTTTACTTCTGAGGCGAAGATGGCGGAAAAGTTTCCATTGATCTTTATTCCCGGTGCTGAGCATAGTATGATGGTTGACAACTCGGATGCCTACTACCATGAGATAGCACGTTTCGTCAAAAGTATCTAATTCTTCTAGACCCTTCTTACTCTATGGCTGGTCAAGGGGATACTCGATACAAGGCGCTTGATCATCCAATCAGACGTAAGATAATTCAGCTCCTAGCATCAGAACCCCAAACCTACAGCAGACTACTAGAAAAACTTGGAATCGAGTCAGGGCACTTAGCATATCATATAAGAAACTTGGAAGAGTTGCTTGAAAAAGACCCAGAGGGAATCTATAGTTTAAACCGTGAAGGAGAACAAGCTTACAAGTTTTTAACAGGAGAAACTGAACAAGTGAAACCTCCTCAGAGTAGCTACACTATGAGTACTTTGATGGTTGTCTCATTCTTAATTATCGTAATCATGGGAGGAATTTTACTTGCAGCACCAGCAAGGAGCAATGAGCAACATATTACAACGCTTCAAGAGGAGACCATTGGGTTGAACCTTGATGCCCTTGATACCGTCTATGAGATTTTTGAGGATTGGGAGATACCAAGAGAACACTGGACTGGGCTCTTACTAAACATCGTAAAGATCAAGTCTAACCTTGAAGAATTATACATATTAACCGGAGAGGAGCACATCAACACTTACGCGGAGCAGCTTGAGAACTATGAGTCCGAGTTATCCAACGTAATCATCGTAGGAGACCCAGGATATATGAGCCTCACAGTAGAGAAACGCTATCTAATCAGAGAATTACACACTATTTTACTTCTGTCTCTTATACACATCTCCGAGCCCACGAGACCTCTCTACATCTCGTATGCCGTCTTCTGCTTGAA
>CALGBN010000352.1 GCA_937877765.1 Candidatus Bathyarchaeota archaeon
CTATCAAGAGGTGTTAGAGGTATCTGAAAGAGGAACAGGTGGGTTGCTTCGAGTTGATGATCCATTGTCAAGAACAGGTATAGATCCTGAGTGGACTGCACCACTTACTAGCAACTACTATTCGTTAACATTCAAGGGTAGAAGAGAGGTTAAACTACTCATCAAGTCTACACTATCATCCGAACAATTAGAGATCTATAACAAGTTTGGAGCCGCGCAGAATGAAAAAGGAAAGATATTGATATTGTTAGCCATCGCAGAGACTAGTGTATCGCTACCAGATATGCGTGAGATCATAGGACACCGCGCCGGGAGAGTTGAGGAAGGTATTTCAATACTTCAAAGCGAAAACTTGATTGAGTCAGATATCGTCATAGATTACACAGAGCCCGCGTATGCCTATTATCGGCTTACTCCGGATGGGGTAGAAGAGGCTGAAAAGTTGCTTGTAAACAGTCTCTTTGCTTTTGCGGACAAGCCTAATCTAACCATTGGTTTACCGATTAGAATGCTTGAACCTGGAACCATTGAGCCGAGATCTAGAGAAACGGGTTTTGTTATGAAGCCTACTGTACCGGATATATTAACCGAGGATGAGGTTATTTGGTATCTTGAAAGACAATGGAGACAAACCCCAGAGGTCGTTAGAAAGCTTCGTGAACAATATAATCGCAGTCAGACAGGGGGAGAGTTCAAAAACGAGTGGTGGAAATCCATATTCCAGGAGTGGCCAACCATGAGTTTAGAGCAGCAAACAGCGGCTAGAGGAATGATGGTTTTACCTCAAACAGTGTGGGTCCATGTAATAGAAGATGTCAAAAAGTTCAGTGACGGCGTAAGATCCTACGGACCATATAAAGAGGGGAAACTAGTTCTCGTTCCAATAACGGTGGCGGATGCACTAATAAAACGGGGTAACGCGATCACCATCACAGATCTAAAGAAGAGAATCCAGAGATACAATGTTATCGATAAATCCGGTAAAGTCTTGAACACAGAGCCTCTTAAAATAGAAGACGCTGAGGAATATGTTAGAGGTCTCGTGTCGGGTAAGAAAGCGGATCTCGCTGCCCTAGAGTATGAAATAGTGGCTGTTTAGCTGCTAATCAGTTCTTCTATAGTATCCGGGTCTAGGCATGTAGATTGTACCGTCTTTCATCAAGACACCTAATAGACGTACTGCTTCGGATCGGTTTAATCCATGATCAGATGATAGCGACTCAAAGAGATCGTTTTCCTTCACGGAGCCGCTTATTAGCTCCATCTCACCTATTTCTTGTAACACCTTCTGTAGTTGACCCTGTAGTGATCTAGGTTTTCCTGAGTAGAGTATGTCTATGTCTATCTGTCCTGTGTTTGCGTCGACGCCTACTTGATCTAGGCTTTTCTGGATTAAGTTAATAGCTGCCTCAGCGTCTTCTATTGTGATGGTTTCGCTTAGTCGTGACTTTGCCCGTGCTTCTGCTAGCCGGATAACTGATTCAAGTTGACGCGCGGTTATGGCTATCGCTGCGGCTTCTCCGCCTTTTACGCTCGCTGTTCTCATCTGTACGTAGAAGTCTTCAAAGCGTTGTGATGCCTCGGGTCCGATTTTGGGTTCTATGC
>CALGBN010000353.1 GCA_937877765.1 Candidatus Bathyarchaeota archaeon
GTGCGTTGTCCCATTCTCCGAGTCCCCTTGGGTAGGCGACTGGCTCCTTGGGTAAGAGTATCACTATCTCCCCAGTGACATCATTGTAGTAGATACTTGGGTCTACTAGCTCATCTGCGCTGGTGGGTAGTTTTACTGTGTGCTCATAGGTCTCCATGCTTGATAGCAGGCATGGTACATCCACGTCTTCACCGTATCTGCGTACTTCCTCGGCGTTTGTAACCCACTTGGATATGAGTTGTGGCCAGTATGCCGCATAGCCTACTAGCTGCTCCTCCTCGTCGATTAGTTGGCAGAGGTCATATGTTGCAGGTAGTTCTCCCTCTGGGTAGTAGAAGGGGTGCTTGTAGTATTCTGTTGGTAGGTCACTGTAGAACTCGGCGTAGCTTCGGCTGCTGGATGAGTCCCCGATGTCCCATTCTGCTCTTTGGCTGAACTCGATCTGGAAGGGGCCTTTCATCTTGTTATTGTCGATGCGTTTTACGTCCTTGATCTCTGTAACCTGTTTCATGACCTTGTTGTAGACTAGCTGGATGGTTAACTCCACGAGTGATGTGCCACCGTCCAGTGGGTTTTTGTTGTAGATGCGTGTCTGGAGTAGGTAGATGGCTTCCCTTGGTCCATCGTAGATTTGTTTGATGTCCTCGGTTTCCGCCCATCCGTTTGTCCTACGACCTCCATTTGTGTCCGCCGGGTCGCTGGCATCCTTGGTTAATTGTTCCTGTTGCCAGTCTCCTTCGACTCCTGTTACTGTACGGTCTGAGAAGAGGGCGTATGCCCAAGTGTTTCTGAGGTATCCGCCTTCAGTGTAATGGATGTCCATTATCCATCCGCTACACCAGAGGTCTTTGGGGACCTCTGGGTTGGCGAATACGTCGATTCCCTTGTAGCTTAGTCCTGTCTCTGTGTCTCCGTCGATCATTTCTCCGTATTTTGAGAAGCCGATGTCAACATTGACTTCATCATACGGGTAGAGGATGTATTCGTCTGTGTCCAGTACGCCTTCTATTGTTTGATAGGTCTCGTGTCCTGGTACTATTGGTGGTGCTACTGCCTGTGCTGTTAGTATTGTTGATAGTAATAGTAGTGCTATGATTGTGTATGTTGTTACTTTTTTGGGTTTATTCATTGCGTTTCCCATGAATACCATTCTTTAAACTTTAATAAACAATAATACTACCGTAAAGCGATGTGTTGGGTTACAAATCTACCAAATATCAGTTGTTTTCTAGTACTTTTTCCAGCACTTTTTCTAAGCGGTCACAGTGAATAGTCCATGTGAACCGTCTTTCAATGTGTCTTCTCGCATTGTTTCCCATCTTGTCCCTGAGGCGACGGTCTTCTAGTAACTCTATGTGTTTGTCTGCCATCAAATCTAGATTGTATGGTTTGATTCTGTATCCTGTTTTTTGGTGGATTACTGTTTCCTGTGGTCCAGCGTGGTTCCATACTATTGATGGGATTCCACATGCAGCTGCCTCTAGTGGTCCTAGTCCAAAATCTTCCTCTGGTGATGTGTATGCGTAGGTGTATGCGTTTTGGTAAGCTGAGATTAACTGGTTAGATGTAAGTTTGCCTGTGAGCTCTGTATTTTCCTGTATCTCCAGTTTTCTAACGAGTTTCTCCAGTTCTTTAGTATAAGGTGTGGGTTCTCCTGTGATCTTGCATTTAATGTCTGGGATTGTTTGTTTAATTTTCTTTATACATTGGAGTAGGTAGTCGATTCTTTTCTGAGGTATGTGTCTGTTGGTAGTGAGAATATATGATTCTGTTTTTCTTCTCTTTGGCTGGAATTTTTCTTGGTCTACTCCCTGTCTCTTATACACATCTCCGAGCCCACGAGACCTCTCTACATCTCGTATGCCGTCTTCTGCTTGAAAA
>CALGBN010000354.1 GCA_937877765.1 Candidatus Bathyarchaeota archaeon
TAATGATACGGCGACCACCGAGATCTACACCGTCTAATTCGTCGGCAGCGTCAGATGTGTATAAGAGACAGCCCCATTGGATGCCTTTACCTATGACGAACTCCTCTGTGGCGGCCCAAGCAACTGCTTTTGTGATTGCCCAGCCTGCGCTGTCACCAGCCATCATGTTATCATAGACCCTGTAGGTACCCTCTGCTGGTGCCCAGACCCACTCTGATTGTCCACCAGTGCCTATACCTACAGCGATCCTTGTCCCGACGGCAAGCCAGCTGACATTTCCATCTCTATCTTGTCCTGTGGCGATCTCTCTTGCAGTCCATGAGACTGTGTTCTCGAATATCTCGCGGTTGAGTTGGCTATCTGTTGGGAGTTGGTCTTCTGTTAGGTATCTTCCTGTCCTGTGTCCTGTGTATATATTGTGGATTTTTCCATACTTGTTTAGATCCACAGGTCTACCATGGATGATATCATCAATCATACCATCAATGTGCTTGCGTATGTCACCCGGTGTTCCCTTCTCTTTCCATAGCTGCTGAGCCTTACCGAACCAAATCTCATGGTCCATATGCTGTAGGTTATCCAGTAGTTTTGTCCTAACATCTTGGAGGGTTTGCATCTCCTGAATCGTTTTGGCTTTTCTTGGGTCGAGCTTTCCCTTCTTCAACTGGTCGAATATTCCCGGTGTTAGTTTTCCCTGTGCAGCTAGTGCTGCGGCGATTCCTGCTAGAGCAGGATTGACGCCTTGTTTGATCATAAAGTCACGGAGGCTCGGGTTGTTGATTACGTTCTGTGCTCCTCCGCTCTCTGCGGCTCCTCCGTCATCAGCGGTTACCGGGGCTATCGCCAATGAGAATATGCATAATAGCATCAGAGCCATGGCGATCTTGTCTGCTTTTCCTTTCCTTCTTCCCTGTACTAGCATGCCTATGAGTCCAAGAATCATCAAACCTGCGAGAATCTGAACCATCTGAGCATTGTATGGGAAATAAACTAGGTACGCAAACCCGATTACAGCTCCAATTATTAGTGTGGCTGGTAACGCTAAGGTCGGAGGCTCGTATTCTTTTCCTCTGTTAACAAGTCCTTTCACATCGTTGAAGAAGAGCTGTAAACCGATCAAAGCTATGCTGTCATCTTGCGATACAAGCACACCTATTGCCATCAATAGCATCTGAAGCGTGGTCATTGTGCCAAGAATCCAGAGTCTTAGTATCAAGGCGAATCCGAGACCCCCCATTAGCATGGGGAATGCTCCGAAGCCTGATTCTTTTAGGCTGCTTGCGACGAAAATAGGGGTGGTGGCGAACTGTTTGATTCCTCCGCCTATGCCTCTTTCCTTGAATGTTCCTATGATCCACCAGAATAGGTAGTTTCCTAGGAACCAGAATAGTAGAACGTTTGTTGGCGTAGGGTTAACGTTTGCCAGAACCAGTATTGAGTCTAGTATTGGGTCTCCGCTTGAGTTGTATCCATCGTTTGGGAACAGGATCAAGTAGAAGTGCAGCCCAAGGGTTACTAAACCTGAGATTGCTGCTGTTATGATCATGCTCTTGATCATCTGTGGTATGCTTGTGACCAATGCCTTGATCATCATTAATAGGAATTGAATAGTATTCTGTGGTCCTTGTTCTTCTGTCAATGCGAGATCCCTTGAGGCTATTGTTTGTTGATTTGGTTTATATTCTATTCGCTAAAATGCGGTTGTTATATGACTTATTACTTTAGGAATATTATGAACGTAACACTATGAGCCTCTGATATCAACAAGGGCATCATTAGATATTATTGTGATACCATTACGGGTACCAAGCCAGAGACCACCATCAGAAGCCACAAAATAGACCTTCACCTCGTCGTGGCTCAAACCATCCTCCGTGGTTAAAATTTTGAAGCCTTCATCGGTTTCCACTGATAAACCATTATTCTCTGAGCCTATCCAGAGATATCCATCAGGGTCACGGTAGACCGAACGGATTTTACCAAGTGGCAAACCATCTGAATCATCAAGCACTTCAGATATCTCCCAAGCCTCACCATTATAAATGAATTTAATCGCTGCACCTACATCCATTAATCCCGTTGAAACCCAGATAGATCCATCCGTGTCCTCAAAGAACTGGACAATATTATTGTGGACGAGACCATTATCTGTACTGAAGTATTGCCACTCTCCATCCAAGTAGATGCTGATGCCGCCATTTGGCGCAGTGTAGCTTCCAAACCATATGCCCCCATAGCTATCCTCGATCATTGTGTTCACATAGTTATCCAGCAAACCATCATCCACGGTGATGCTACTCCATTCACCATCCCGTAGATAATAGGCTCCATGCCACGTACCCGCCCAAAGAGTATCCTGTGTTTTCAACAGATAGTTGACTCGGTCATCCACAATACCCTCCTGCTCAGTAAGAGTTCTACACCCATCAGCCGTGTATCGCGTTAAACCTCTGTCATGGCCTATCCAAAGAGTATCTCCGTCAAGGAGCATGTGACGCGTATAGGTCATGCGTTCACTGCAAGGAATATCTGTTACCACTTTGGTCTCTATATCTATGCTTACTACTCCTGCTTTTCCGCCGACCCAGAGTACGCCGTCTTGTTCAACCATGCAGGTTACATCTGACGGTGGATTCAGTATAGTCCAAACTGGTGGCTCTATTTCCGGTGGGTCCTGGTTTACTAGATACATCATTCCACCGAGGATTAACGCTACTAACGCCAATACCAGGATGGGTGTCGTGTTATTCTTCTCCAATCTTTCCATCTCTCATCATGTATCGTTTATCTGCGTATTCCAGTTCAGATGCATCGTGGCTGATATACAAGACACCCAAGCCTCTTCGCTTGGTCTCTTCTACGATAATCTCATGAAGCACCGTTTTTAACTCCGGGTTTAGATTCACTAACGGTTCATCAAGTAACAGATAACTTTTCTCAGCCATCAAAGCTCGCACGATGCTTACTCTACGCGCCTCACCGCCGGATAACTCGTTGGGGTAACGATCCAGTAGCTCCCATAACCCTACTCGCTTGAATAACCCTGTCTGAGGATTTGGCTGGACGTACTCAATGTTTTCTATTACGGTCATGTTTGGCCAAAGCGCCGGTGTCTGGAAAACAGCGCTGATGTCACGTAAAGATGGTTCAAGAACATAAACAGGTGACGAGGCTAGTTCGTCATCTATGCTGATGTTTCCATATGTAGGCTGCTCAAACCCCGCTAATAATCTGAGTAGCGTTGTTTTTCCTGAGCCACTTGGACCGAGGATGCCCACGGTTTCCCCCTTTTGTATCGTAAGTGACACTTCGGTTAGTGCAGCGACTCTACCGTAACTCTTACTGAGTTTTTCTACAGTGATCATTCTGTTTTCCCCCCGTATGCTTTGAACGCTATCCCCGTCAATGTCATCATCAACACCACTATCAGTAGGCAGAGCCCGGCTACTTCCTCTGATCCCCCGTAGTGAAGATAATTGAATATTCTGATCGTAATGG
>CALGBN010000355.1 GCA_937877765.1 Candidatus Bathyarchaeota archaeon
GTCCATGAAAGCGCCGGGGTCGCCTTCGTCGGCGTTGCAGATGATATACTTCTGCGTGCCGGGCGCCGCGCGGCAAAAGCCCCACTTCACACCGGTGGGGAAACCGGCACCGCCACGCCCTCTTAAGCCTGATTTCTTTACTTCTTCGATTACCTCGGGCTTCATCTTCAAGGCATCAGGCGCAATACAATACACCGTCACATCATAGTGCCGAAGAGCCTTCAGTAGGCTGTGGACCGTTCTTCCGTTCTTCAGGTCACCAACCATACCGATTGTTAGTCCATCGATCTTGCTTTTCGCGTATCTGATGCAGTGGAGGTCCAGCATTGTCTGGGTTGGATGCTCCCATGTGCCGCTGCCGCCGTTCAGGTATGGTACCTTAGCTACTTTTTTTGCTCGGAGGGCTGCGTCGTTGTCTGGGTGCCTCATGGCTATGATGTCCACGTAGTTGCTGATTGTGCTGATGGTATCCTCGAAGGTCTCGCCTTTCTTTGCGCTGCTTGTCATTGGGTCGGCTACTGTTGTAACTGAGCCGCCTAGTCTCATCATGGCGGTCTCGAAGCTGAGCCTTGTTCTTGTGCTTGGCTCAAAGAACATGCTGCCCAATACCTTGCCCTTGGCTAGGTCGCTGCCTGTTTTTTCGAGGTCTACCATCTTGTCTGCTACGCTGAGGATGTAGTCGAGTTCTTCTCGGCTGTAGTCCATCATGCTTATGAAATGTTTATCTTTGAAGTCTGATGCTTTTACCAAACTCTACACCGTACCAGATGATACCGGCTTACCCTATTTCTCTTTTACCATTTTTCGTCTGAACCCCTGAACAATAATCAATTCCTCAATAGAAATATGGAATAGCCATCTACAATCATTAAAAAAAAGCAGAGTAAGTCTGGGCGAGTCAAACTGAGGATACAGAAGACACCAGACCTCCATAGCTGGAAAAAGATAGGCGACATGCAGACAGCCCTAGGCAAGGAGTTCACTCTCTACGAGTCCCCAGACGGCAAACGTATCGCTCAGGTAGACAAGGATATGCTAATTCACATGATTATTGTGGACGGCAAACCAGTCTATATGAACCCAAATGTAGTAGATGCCTTGAAGCGTGTGGCAGAGATCAGGCAGCATCTGAAAAAAACAGCCAAACGGGTCAAACGTTAAACAAACCAATCTCAGTCATTATCTTGACTAGACTCTTGGATAACTCATATTCTTTGAACTCACCAAGGGTTACCCATCGCGCATCCAAAGCATCATCCATCGCCTTAAGCTCACCGCGGACATGAGTAGCCCCGTAGAACATAATTATGAAATGGTAGAGCACCTTGCCCTCGTTATCGTGGACTATCTTGTCAACTACCCCGAGACGCTCACCCACATCAACCACTAGTCCAGTTTCCTCTAATACCTCGCGAGCAGCTGCATCAACAGCTTTCTCTCCAACTTCTATCAAGCCACCGGGTACTGTCCAGAGCCCTTTGTCTGGCTCTGCTGCGCGTTTAATCAGAAGATACTTGTCATCTTTTTCTATGAGTATGCCTACACCGACAAAAGGATATGCTGGGTATTGGCGTTTCCTGCTCATACCTGATACCTTGTCTCGGGTGGTATAAGCCTAGTCCTGAGCTAAGTCTTGGCTGGCTAGCTCCATGTGCACGAATCTACTCATAGGCGTACTGGCGCTACTCGCAGGATACAGCTCAGGCAATACCTTGACCCATATAGGGAACCGGCACTTCAACGAGGTACCCTTCACAATAGCCTCACCCGGAGGCAAATCACCTATCAGGTCGGCAAACTCGTTACCCATGATCTCAGCAACCCGCGCCTTATCCACATCCTCCAAGCCATGACAGATGATGTTGTTGGCACACTGGGTAACCACTGTCTTCTCGACTGTACTGAGTCGCTGGGTTACAGCCCATAGACCCACCCCGTTACGTCCACCATTGGTTGCTATCTCCTTGATGACACCAAGTAGCTTACCTCGTGTCTCTTTTTCGCCTAGCTCGAAGACTCCACGCTGAGGTGCGTAATACATGGCTTCCTCAAGCACAATGATACATCCGAATTTTCTGTTCTCTAAGGCTTCGTTGAATATTCTTCTGAGTACCTGTGAGACTACGAGGTGTTTCTGGCTCCAAGTATCCTTGCCCTGACTCAGATCCATGATCACAACGTGGCGGTCACGAAGCAAATCAACGGGATCAAGGGGAACCATATCTCCCTCCGGGATCAATTTACTGTTGCCTACTGCGTTGATGACTTGCTGTCGGTAGCTCTCGAACTCGTCTTCTTTCTTGTTGAATCCGAGTTTGTCTGGTTTCACCCAGCCCAAGGCTTGCTGGATGTTCTGTTTGGTGACATTAGCCGCCTGCGCGTAGAGTATCTTCAATGCATGAATCAGAATCTTGCTGTTCCACCAAGTCTTCTGCCAACCAAACTCACCGATATAATCCTCCCACGGAATATTACCGGGCTGGAAGAACCTGCTCCAAGGCACCTTCAAGGTGTTTTCGGGTCCAAGATGCTCCATCAAGCTATTGTATTCACCGTCCTTGTCAACAATGAAGAAACGCACTGGAGGATTCACTCGCGCGGCTCTGCTTATCATGGTAACAGCAGTAGTGGTCTTACCTGTGCCTACCGCTCCACAAATCAAGCAACTTTGACGTATGAGACTGTATAATCCGAGTTCAACATCAAGGTCTGTGCTTGGGTCGTTACCGAGGAGTATTCTCCATTCTCCGCTTGGTTTGGTGAACTGGGATATGATGTCTCGTTCAGCGAGATAGACGGGTGTGTTTGGTGATAATGGGTATCTGAGGGGTCTGAGGCTTCCACTGTTGTCTAGCCAACCCCATTGGTAGGCGGTTGCGTGAAGGGTACTGTCTGTCTCTTATACACATCTGACGC
>CALGBN010000356.1 GCA_937877765.1 Candidatus Bathyarchaeota archaeon
TTTTCAAGCAGAAGACGGCATACGAGATGTAGAGAGGTCTCGTGGGCTCGGAGATGTGTATAAGAGACAGCCATCCTGTTGGCTACGTGTGAAGTTTTTATCTGATATAATCACTATTTTATCGTATCCATTCAGGTAACATGCAATGATTTTCCGTTGAATCATTTTCACGTCTTCTTGGAACCCAACCTGCAGTGTAAACTCGTTTTGTCTCCCCTCAAAGCTCAAGCTAGGGTGAATTGCTAGTGATCCGTCACCTTGTACCTTCAAGGAAACCTCATCACCGCTATCTAGGTTATTCATCCTTGTCCAGTCTTTTGGTAATGTTACTACCAGTGAGTATTTTCCAAGTGTTGAGATTTTGCGGCGTTCCATATCCTCTAAACTACTTCTCTATGGTTAATATTTTGCCTCTGAGTTATTCCTATTTCTTGCTAGTAAGTATTAGTAATGGCGATTATTGCTGAAAGCATATACTACTGTTGTTGTAAAATTTGGGGTAGATGGACATGTACAATACAATTCTTGCACTAACTGATGGCTCCGAACCAAGTAATCACGCATTAGAACACGCAGCTATCACTGCAGAAAAATGGGGCTCCAAACTGAGTATAATAACTATTGTTACGCCACCCCCAAAAATATACACAAACGTAGGCGGATTCTCAAATGATTACAACGAGGATTACGAGAAAGCAATAATGTCTTATCATCTTAGTGTACTCGAGGCAGCAAAAAACACGATAAAAGAAAAGCATCCAGATGTCAAGGTCACAACTCAGATAAAGAAAGGGAACACGGTTCAAAACATTCTTGAAGCTAGTGAGGCAAAAGATGTTGATTTGGTTTTTATTGGTGGTAGGGGTTTGAGTGGTTTAACCGGATGTTTTTTGGGCAGTGTTTCAAACCAGATCGTGAATCATTGTACAAAACCAATTATGGTAGTTAAGTAGTATATTTTCTGCTTCTTTTTCCCTGTTCACTTATTCCGTCAAAACCTTGTTTTGTATTCTCGTCAAATTATATAGTTTTTATTTTATTTAGTCGTATATATCTAGTAAAATAGTTTTATTATTAGATAAAACGGTCTATAATATTGACTATAATAAGTAATGATTAGAATTGATACATAATAGCACTAACGATAATAGCTGAAGGCATATACTAGAGTGGGGGTACATGATGTAGACGGTAAGGAAAAATGGGTAAACTTAGTTCGGATTCAGAATCCGACTTGGTCTTTCTAGGACCCGGAATCAGCAATCAGGTAATGGATATGGAATTCAAAAGACTATATGACAGTCTGATTGCATACAAGAATAACGTCTTCCATCTTGTAGACACTCTCTGTACCGACTGCGAAGCAAGAGACCGATTGGCCTTAAACATAGCAGAAAGGGACAGCGCACTTGTACAAAGACTTGTGGCAAAAGAAGTCTCCCAACGAAACATGAGAAGAAACATCCGAAATAACTCGGATGAACAAGAAGAAGAATCTAGACTGACTGTCAAATCCTTACTTCAAACTAGATCACTTGTGATGAATGATTCTGCTGATGCAGATGGTGGAGATTAAAATGCAGGAAATAACATTAGAAAATGTTCAGGATTTAATTCTGGAAACTCAACAAGATAAAGGCCTCAAAGAGATGTACATACACAAATCACCCTGTTCGGAGAACGGAGTAGGCGCGGTCTTTTTCGCCCTCGGCGGTAATCCCCCAAGGGGTTATGCAATGTATCTACCAGATGAGTCTGGTAAAAAAGGTGCATTACACGTCTTTGATAATCTGGGGCTAAAACGCAAGATAATACACTGCGTTATAATGGATCTCGGTAGGTATGAAGCGAATGATGTCTGGCACCCCCACGAAGTGGTGCCTCAAGCACATACCTCCAACCAATATCCGTCTATCCGGGAAAAGTGATGCTCTAGATGTATCCTTTGACCAGTCAAAAGACTGCACAGGAGAACAACGGCATATCAGTGGTCCACTTTGACTGTGGTGGCTGCAACGGCTGCGACATCGAAATACTCGCAACCCTCACCAGAATCGAGGATTTAAAAAAACTCGGAATTACCCGAGTAGGCGATCCTTCAAAGGCTAACGCCCTCGTAGCTACTGGACCAGTGAATCACCGAAACAAGGAGGTTCTGAAAAGCATCTACGATAGGATGCAGGAGCCCAAGCTTGTTTTCGCTGTGGGCACCTGTGCCTGCACTGGTGGCTTATTCCATAACTGTGGAAACACTCTCGGCGGAATCGATAAGGTGATCCCTGTTGATGTCTATATTCCCGGCTGTGCGGTAAGACCTGAACAGATTATCCACGCAGTAAACCTAGCTATCAAAAAACTTACTCAGGAAGGCAAACCGGAATGATATACGAGATAACAAAACAGAGTCCAATGGATGAGACGGTGGACTTTTGCGGACTATTGTCTAAAGTGAAAAATCTGAAGGCAAAAGACGCCCGATTCATCACCATAACCACAAATGATCTGAATGACAAAGAGGTTGAACTAATCTATCATTTTGAAGATGACAAACAGGTGAGCAGTATTCGCTTGCTCGCGGAGAAAGGCAAACCAATACAAAGCATCACCAGCCTCTATTTAGCCGCCTTCATAGCCGAAAACGAGCTACAGGACCTCTTTGATTTACGCTTCGAGGACCTAGCGGTTGACTTTGAGGGCGAGATGCTGAAAGAAGCATCAAGCCCCATGACCCTTCTAAAACCAGCCACAGGTCCTCAACCCCCCATATTCAGAAAACCCGGATCATGTCGAATGGAGTGCCCCGGTAACGTCAACATACCAAAATATATCCGAGAAATAGAGCGCGGTGATCCCTGTGCTGCATATAACACCATAACTAACAATGCACCGATCCCCGCGATACTAGGCCGAGTATGTTTTGCGCCATGTCAAGACGGTTGCCGACAACAACTTGAAACCAAAAACATCCAGATACGGGCACTGAAAAGATACGCGGCTGACAAGTTCTCTGAAACGAACGGTGGGTATAAACGAGATATCCAATGCAAACCCGCTTCAGGTAAAAAAGTAGCCGTCGTAGGCGGAGGACCATCAGGAGTAACCGCCACCTACTACCTAGGCATTCTTGGACACGAGGTAACGCTGTTTGAACGAAACGATTACCTCGGTGGGGCCATGGCTTGGGGTATCCCCAAGTACAGGCTTCCCAAGGACCTGATGAACGAGGAGCTAATGGCTAGACTTGATGAGGTTGGTGCAGAGGTAAAACTCAACACCAACATCAGCAGCCTAGATAAACTTCTAACAGAATACGATGCCGTATATCTGGCTCTAGGTGCCGACAATTGCAATAGTCTCAGATGTGAGGGCGAGGACAGCGAAGGAATAATCAACTTTATCGATTTCCTAACCGCTGTTAACGTACGAAACGAGACACCAAAGCTCGGAAAACACGTAGTAGTCATTGGTGGAGGAAATAGCGCAGTAGACACAGCGAGAACCGCTGTACGGCTAGGAGCCGAGGAAGTAACCCTCTATTATCGACGTACAGAGAACGAGATGCCAGCCAGCATCCACGAGATCCAAGGAGCCATGGAGGAGGGTGTAAACTTCGACTTCCTGAGTAGCCAGATAAAGATCTATCCCGGTAAACCGTTGAAGATTTATTTCCAGTCAATGGTCCCTGGGCCACCTGACGAATCTGGAAGACGCCGCCCAGTCTCAATAGAAGGTAGCGGTGCCACAGTTGAAGCAGACACCATCATCACATCCATAGGCTACTATGGACAGGTTCCAGCTGAGATGAACGTTGAAGTCAACCGCCGTGGACACATTGTAATCGATGAAAACGGGAAAACCAACCGTGAAAAGGTATGGGCAGGAGGAGACGCTGCTTATGGAACATCAAGCGTGATAGCAGCCATCAGGGATGCACGCATAGCGGCTTCAGAGATAGACAAGTATCTAGGAGGCACGGGCTTGCCAGACGATGAACCCGACCTAGAAGAGAATGTTCCAAGACCCATAAACAGAGACGAGCTAGAGGAAATGCCACAGGTTGACTTGCCTGAGGTTGATCCAGACACAAGAATCCAGAGCTTTATCGAGGTAGAGAAATGCTTCGAGACATGTACAGCGATTAAAGAAGCTGGTAGATGCTGGAGGTGCGACTGGAATGAGTAACACACAAAACATATCAACTTTCCCATTTGGTCCACAGGACGTACTGCTTCCTGAACCATTAAAATTCCAATTCTACGTTGATGGAGACAAAATAATCAAAGTAGACCCCACAATTGGCTACGTCCACAGAGGACTAGAAAGAGCCGCAGAACTCAACGACTACAGACGAAACCTGTATCTATGTGAGCGAATCTGCGGAATCTGTAACGTCATCCACGGACAAACCTACGCTGGACTAATCGAAAAGATGACAGACACCGAGATACCAGAAAGAGCACAATACCTACGCTCCATCTGGGGAGAACTAGCAAGACTCCAAAGCCACCTACTATGGCTGGGGCTCTTCGCTGAGGCAGTGGGAAACCCACAGCTATTCCTCGATGTCTGGAGAGACAGAGAGATAGTCCTACAGCTAAACGAGGCTACAAACGGTCACAGAATACACTTGGGCACAACCCTGATTGGTGGTGCCGTCAAGGACATCGATGAGTCCTTAGCGCAGAAATACTTTGCTGAACTGGATAAGCTGAGAACACGAATGGACACATGGGCAGTCACCATGCGGAAAGACCCAGAGTTCCTAGCCAAAACCGTAGACATCGGATTGCTGCCTAAGAAGGACGCTGTTCACAGCGGAGCAGTAGGCCCCGTAATCCGTGCCTCGGGAATCCCCGACGATATGCGTTGTAACGGTTACCAAGCATATGGTGAATTGGACTTTGAGCCCATCACCTATGATGGATGTGATGTACAGTCAAGGGTGCTTGTAAGGCTAGACGAGACATACCAAAGCATCGAGCTAATTAAACGAGCACTGAAACAGATGCCCACGGGACCAATAGCAGTCAAATCAGAAGGCTTCCCAGAAGGCGAAATAGTATACAGGACTGAGCAGCCTAGGGGTGAGGTGTTCTATTATGGTAAGGGTAATGGTACCATTCATCTGGAAAGATTGAAGATACGAACTCCTACCATGCCAAATATACCGCCACTACTAACAATGCTCACAGGCGACAAGAAGCAGAATATCCCGGCTATTGTGCACAGCATAGACCCATGCATCAGCTGCACTGAGCGTATAACCGAGATAAAGGAGGTAGCCTAAATGGCTGATCCAATCCTACGTATGCGATTGGATACAAGAGGCGAGATCTTCTTTGACATCCAGAAATGTGACCAGTGCCAAGACTGTGAACGAATCTGCCCATCAGCAGCCATCAAGGTCTACCCTGATGAGGCAAAGATCGAGTGGGACCCCTTCAAGTGTATCTATTGCCATACCTGCATCAGAACTTGTATGCATAAGGCGATCTCAGCGCTTGATAACGTCGAGGCATCTGACTACGAGAAGGGCGTAAAAACCTTCGAGTAGTGGCTTATTTTTTTTCTATTTTTTCGGTAGTCAAGTTGTTTTCGTTGGTATATTGATAATGTTGACTGGTACTATTGTTCTTTGTTTCATATAAAACACCGGGCTCTGACACGTAATAGTACTTACCATATGTTCTGAAAGCATATACTATGGTGTATGGTTATTGTTTTTCAGGAGATGGGCGAAAGTGATGGAATTTACAAACACTCATGAATTACTCGGAACCCCAGAAAACGAAAAAGCACTGAACTATTTCGAGTGTTTTATGGATAATGTACGTGGCTTCCTGGTGCCCACTGACACCAGGTTGATGTTCATTCAAAACGGGTTAGGAGATGACCAGAAACCCTTGGAGATAAAATATAATATGATTGAGGAGATCCGGTGGAGCTCTGATAACAAACTATGGCTTACAGAGATAAACGCCTCAAAAGGTAGGAAAATAGAGCCCATCGAGACTTCGCTTCAATTACTGGAAAAAATAATCAAATCAGAACTCAAAAACAAGCCACCAGCAGAAGACTACTGTTACTGCTCCAACCATATAATAAAATACGAGTAAGATTTTCCCCCTTCTTTTCTCTTCCTTCCGCCTAGTGCCCCAATGGGTCTTTGGGGGATTCTGTGGATAATATGAAACAATATAAACCACCCACCATATCCAACGTGTATGCAGAATCCTCACGTGACCATAATCACTGTACCTCTATGCCCAAAATGCGTTATAATGAAGAAAAGAATCCATAAGATCGCAGAGGATCACCCGGAGATAACTATTGAAGAAACCGGTTTGCAGGCGTATATTGGTGAGGCAATGAAACGCAGGATAATGGATGCGCCAATTATTCTGGCAGGTGATATGGTTTTTTCTGGTGTGGTTGATGATTCAGCCATTTTGTCTGCTTTAGGAATATAGTCAAGGATATTCATTATACTATTTTTTCTTCACTTTTCATCCATATAATCTATAATTATTATGTATCATGAAATACGTATTTCAAATACATACACCAAAAATAACCTCAAAACCTAAATACTATCTTAGTATACATTAAATCTAGTAACTCCGGTGCCCACTATGAGTTTCCCCGAAAAGATAGATGTACTCGACTTAATTATTAACGTCCTTAATGAACATGAGAAAAAAATGGACATGCTCGTAGAAAGAATGGAGCGCATAGTGGACGTATTGGAAGGGCACCCAGACTTTAGTGAAGCACTCCGTGAACATCAAGCACAACTAGAGTTCCAAGAGGAGAAAATATTCCACGTTCTCATCGTCGATGACGACCAGTTCTTAGCAGACACATTTGAGATGCTATTAGAAGATGCAGGGTTCTTGGTGGAGACCGCTCAGACAGGTAATCAGGCGTTACTGAAGGCGAGCCAGTTCAACTTTGATATGGCTATTCTTGACTACAAGCTTCCTGATACGACTGGCGCTGAGCTTCGAAATCGTCTCAAGGAGCGTAACAAGGACATGAATGTGGTGTTCCTCACAGGGCAGGTGGAGACATTGGACGGTGAGGTGGCGGAAGGAATTGATAAAGACGAGAT
>CALGBN010000357.1 GCA_937877765.1 Candidatus Bathyarchaeota archaeon
TTTCAAGCAGAAGACGGCATACGAGATGTAGAGAGGTC
Source organism: Candidatus Bathyarchaeota archaeon (assembly GCA_937877765.1). Taxonomy (GTDB): domain Archaea; phylum Thermoproteota; class Bathyarchaeia; order TCS64; family TCS64; genus RBG-16-57-9. The sequence continues at coordinate 39 of CALGBN010000357.1, forward strand.
TCGTGGGCTCGGAGATGTGTATAAGAGACAGGGTCTAGGTCTACTAGGGGGGCTAGGAAGCCTCCTGTGGGTCTTCCGGGTTCCTCAAGCTCTAGTTCGATCATGTGGGTTCTGAAGTCGATGTCTAGGTCTTTCATTATCTCCCGTAGCGCCCAGCAGAGTCCCTCGTTTCCATACGCCCAGAGCGCATACTGTATCTCTTCTTCATCTGCGTCTGTCCAGTCTTAGCGCCATTAACAATGATTATCTTTGGGTTATAATCTGGGTCATGGCGCCCCGGTACGGTTAATGTTCCACTTTTCTTTTCACCCGGAGCAGCGGCGATATCTCCTACCCGAATCTCGCTCATACTCATAAATGTCCCTTGGTTGGGTTAAAAGACTCTCTAAAAAGAGTTTACTGGATTATGATGGTTGTCTTGGAGTACTCGATGAACCCTGTGTCGATCTGATATAGCTCGGTCTTGATTTTCGTGAACTCATCCACAGCGGCATCAGTCTCTATTCCCACGACAAGCTGCTCCTCCAACCCATAGGGGCTACCAAGTATAATCAGTTTCACCTTATGTTTCTCGCAGATTTCCCTTACCTTATCCATCCAGTCAGGGACAGCTGATGCGTCCTTTAGATATGATTGGAATGAATCCTTTGTCATCTTAAAATAACTGAGATAAACACTTCACATCTTTCACTGAAAAATAAACACATCAAGTATGGATAAGACTACCGAGAATCTTCAACGAGCTGATAATCGTGGCCTTCACCCTTCTCCACCAAGCCCTCATCAATCAGTTCAAGAAGCTTCTTCCTGATAGTTACACGACTCCCAGTACCTCTCTCCCGTTGAACCTCACGGGTAAGACTGCTCACGTTCTGGGGTCCATGAATCGCCATGACATTCAATATAATTCTGCTGATCTCGTCCCTCGGCTCCTCACTACGTTTAAGACGCTTCTGGACGCTCATCAACCGCTGCACAAGCTTCAAAGGCTCAGTGTAAAGGCTTGTCCCCATCTTCAAACCACCGATAACCCTTGCTGCCTCAGAGTACTCGTTGTTCTGAGTCATCAACGTCTCCATATAGTCTAGTCTCTTCATCATAAGCTCAAGCTTCTCGTTGAGCTCCTTCAACTCATCTTCAAGACCAGACATTGATCAATGATATGGTTGACTTGTTTTTGAGTCTAACTGAGGCAAGCATTAAACATGACAATCCCCCTCAGAGTAATATGATTGATTTCTCACCTATACTCGACAAGGTACCCGAATGGGACAGGTTCCTAACAGTAGACGAACAAAACACGGAGTCACGCAAACTCGCTGAAGAGTACCCTGAATCCGTAGAGCTCATGGAACTCGGACCATCAACCATGGGCGAACAAATCCTGTGCCTCAAAATAGGATCAGGCAAATACAACGCATTCATTCACGGATTCCCCAACTGCGAGGAACCCTACGGAGGAAACCACCTCACATACCTCAGCAGAGCCCTAGCCGAAAACCCAGAACTCACCAAGCAACTCGACTATACATGGTACCTAGTAAAGTGCAGCGACCCAGACGGGGCAAGACGCAACGAGGACTTCCAGAAAGGACCCCTAGACCCACTTAACTTCAGCCTCAACTACTACAGAACACCCCACAGCATCACACCAGACGGATGCTTCCCATTCAGATACGGTCCATTAGACCTCAATAACCCAACAGCAGAAACACGAGCCCTAATGAGTCTACTAGACAGGGTCAAGATGAGCTTCCTCAGCAGCCTTCACATGATGAAATGGGGCGGCATCAGCTTCATGGTCCCCCATAAGGCTCCCGAACTCTACGCCGACCTCCAAAACGCCGCAAAACAATTCAACGTGTTCCTAAGAAAACGCCCCGGAACCATGCTAGCACCCGGAGTAATGCACGCACAGTACCTACAACCAGCAAGAAACTACGTCAGACACATGGCAGCGGGAAACAAACACCTTGAACCCATACAGGGATGCGACATCTATGAGTATGTCCAGATATGGAACCCAGACAGCTTCATAATAATCCCCGAGTGCTGCCTCTGGTATGAGCCAAGAATGCTTGACGACAACGTAAGCGAGTCAACCTTAGGCGAAGCCTTAGAGTATGGCAACGAAAAGATGAACGAGGCAAACAACTATCTATTGGATACATGGCGTGAGGCTGAACCCCACCTGAAAACAGAGACCCCCTGGAAGAAAATGACATGGGAAAACGTCGAGCCCCTAATAGCCAAGTATACGAATGTGAGCAATCCCCCCTTCAAGTTTAACCCCAAGGTACATGCACGCAAAGCCACAGTAGCCGAGAAGATCGGCATCATGGGCCATGATGACCTGTACAGGATGTTCAACATAGGCGGAATGTACAAGATGCTGGACGAGGAAGCCAAGGCTTCAGGCAGTGAGAAGGCAGAGGAACTCAAAGAGAGAACCCACGCCAAACTTGTAGAGTATAACAAGTTCCTCCACGAGAACTATGAGATTGTGAATACCCCAATACATAACCTCGTAGGGATGAGCATCGGAGCACTACTAGCCACAAGCCAGTACACTAAGACACTTGTGCGAAACCCCTAACATCTTTTTCCTCTTTTATCGTTTAACAGAAATACCTGAAAAACAGATATCATACGATAACATTGAACAAACCACTCCTAGAAAAGCTCAGCAACGCTTTCGGACCACCCGGACACGAGGCAGAGCCAAGAAACATACTCATCGAGGAACTACAAGACTACGCCGACGAGGTAAGAACAGACAAACTCGGCAACGTATTCTTCACCCACAAGGGCGACGAGAAAGCACCAGTCATAATGCTAGCCGCTCACACAGACGAGGTCGCCGTACTAGTCACAGACATAGACGAACAGGGATTCCTACGGTTCCACCCATGGGGCATAGTAGCCAACGTACTCCCCGGACAACGCATGATGCTCAAAGGCAAAAAAGGAACCCTCTACGGCATCCTAGGCACCAAACCACCACACGTACTCAGCGCAGAGGAACGAAAAGCGGCCATACCAGCCGACGAACTATTCATCGACATTGGAGCCACTGACCGCGAGATGGCTGAAGCCAAAGGCGCTTATGTTGGGATGACAGGCACCTTTGATGTCCAGTTCAAGGACCTAGGCGACGGTTACCTGTGGGGTAAAGCCTTTGATGACCGTGTCGGCTGCTATGTGATGTCTGAGGTCTTCAAATGGGCAAAAGACACCAGCTACAACATCGTCGCAGTAGGCACAGTACAGGAAGAGGTCGGACTCAGAGGCAGCAAGACAGCCGCATGGCAAGTAGACCCAGACTATGGACTAGCTCTGGAGAACACATTCGTGATGGATATGCCCGGGGTACCTGCGCATAAACAAAGCGCAGGACTACACAAGGGACCAGTAGTAACCATCGCAGACCGAAGCGTGATCGCCCACCCAAAGGTTCTAGGCAGCCTCATGGAGGCAGCAGACACCGAGGAAATACCCTATCAGTTCAAGAAGATACCAAGCGGAGGCACTGACGCGGGAAGCATCCACCTAACAAAAGCGGGAATACCCAGCGGTACTGTAGCTAACCCATGCAGATACATCCATGGACCATGTGGAATCACCACAGAGGAAGACATCGAAAACACTGTGGCTTTGGTGAAAGCTTTCATCAAGCGTATCAGCAGCTAACCTCCCAACCTTCTTTTATCTCATACATATTTTCTACTCTATGAAACGCCTCCTTGCTGGT
>CALGBN010000358.1 GCA_937877765.1 Candidatus Bathyarchaeota archaeon
TTTCAAGCAGAAGACGGCATACGAGATGTAGAGAGGTCTCGTGGGCTCGGAGATGTGTATAAGAGACAGCTTTTTATGTATCGTTTATAGTCCTCAAAGGATTGTATGTTTGTTTCCTCAGCGATCTGTTTTGCTTGCTCTGCATTCTTTTTGGTGTATGCTTCTTTGAAGATTAGTTGTGCTTGTTCTGGTCCTAATGTTTCTGTTAGGTGTTTGTATATGATGTTTCGGTCTTTTGCTAGTTTTTTTACGTACTCGTAGCGAGATATGTTCATCTTCTCAGTATATCTACTTGGCTTATCAGAACTCGTGATATATAATTGGTTTAAGTTGATTTAACAGTATTGAGAATCAATGACTTCATCTACTCTTGAGGTTAGCTGAATGTATTAATCAAGAACCCTCAGTAAAAATCACTCATTGGTTGAATTTGTACTCTCAATGGCTTTTCTTGATACAATCATTCTCATTTTGATGAGTTTATCTGGATAATCTATGTATTCATCAAATAGAGAAACCCAGTTAAACCCAGACTTGTTGAAAACTCCTGACAATATCTTATCTATCCGCTTAGACTTTGAAACCACAATACCCAACAAGCCCCCAAAACGAAGCTCATCCATTACCCGAAACAAGAAAGTAGTTTCCTTATCTTTGTCTCTCTTGTAGAAATGGAACATAGAATCAAGTAAAACAATATCAACTTCATCGCCTATCGAGTACTCATACATATCACCGACAATTCCATGAATCTCTAATCCTTCACGATCTGATATAGCTAGCATCTGTGAGACTCCGACCTTTGAAACATCAACTCCTATGACTTGATACCCCAACTTTGCTAATGCTATTGAGTCTCTACCTTGTCCACATCCAAGATCCAGTACAGTTCCTTTTGGTTCATAGTTTTCAAAAAACATGACTAGTGATGGGTATGGATTGCCGAAATGGTTTGATTCTTGGTAATGTTTATCGTATATAGGCACAAATGAAACAATGAATTATGACTCAAATACCTATAGACGAAATACCTAAAGAAATCGGTTATTTATTATCATTCTTCAATTAATTACCATTTTTCTGTGTGTATTATCTGGTCGAGTGGTTTCTTTGAGGGTGTTACGGGTATTCCATCTGGGTAACCAAAGGGTATTATCCCTACTATCACACAATCATCCGGAATGTCAAGAATCTGTCTGAGATTTGCGTCGTTCCATGCACCTATCCAGCAGCTACCTACACCTTGAAGCCAACCAGCAATAACCATGTTCTGTAAAGCAATAGTGACATCCATCTTAGCATAATTATCCATCATTGGGTTATTTTTCCGATATACTCCTACTACTATGAAATCGGCTTCACTTGTCCACCTGTTGAAGTTTCCGAAGCTACAGGCTTCTTTACCTTCCTGACTTGTTGTTACTATGAAGTGCCATGGCTGGACGTTTGTAGCTGATGGGGCTAGCCGCCTTGCTTCTAAGATGTTTTGTTTTACTTCCTTTAGCACTGGGTCTTTGGTGTATTTTCGTATGCTTCTTCTAGATAATAAGGTGTTAATGCTATCCATAGGAGTCTACTATAATCATCAAATAAAAACCAGACACGCTGAAAACAAAAAACTTCCTAGAACAACAGCTAATACAGGAACAATTCTAATCGATGATTTTATCCTTATTTAGATGGGTTTAGGTCAAACCCTCCATTGATTTATCCTAGGAGTTGGGTTCGCACCCTACCCCAGGTGGAGAAACAAGGTAGACATTCTCCAAATCTACTCTCTATTTTCATTTATCCTGTAAACTAATCGATGGTTTTATCATCACATATCACAAACAGTATTCATGTCTAAGGTCATCGATGCATTTGGTGAAGCATATATGGCTTACCTCAAAGGAGAGCCCTCAAACCACTACGTTGAACGAGACGATGGAAACATAAGAGAATCAGACAGCGCATACTACTACTTTAGAACATATGATGAATGGCAACCATATGAACAACAGGCAATACAGGAAGCAAAAGGCAGAGTCCTTGACATAGGACTAGGAGCAGGAAGACACGCACT
>CALGBN010000359.1 GCA_937877765.1 Candidatus Bathyarchaeota archaeon
CGTGGGCTCGGAGATGTGTATAAGAGACAGGTCTTGTATCTAGATAAGCGTCAATATGTTTGATGGCTTCTGGTCCTAGAATCGGATAGGCCGTGACTTTGGCTTTATTTGTGGTTAATGGACCAAGTTCTTTGAAAGGTTCATCATCATCATTGCGATATGTCTTAGCATCACGGTATTGCTGAACAGAGAGATCGGATATGTCACCTATTCTAAGCCCGGTATCTTTCAAGGTGAATAACATTGCAAGATTACGGTCACGCATCCTTATCCCGGCAAGTTCAACCATACGGCGAATCATGGATTTAGTAACCATCCTACGCCCAACATGATCACCCCTTGGCCTATCTGATGGCTTCAAGGTGAAAGGTAAATCCTGACTTTGCATAAAATGACGCAAAGCATAGTAGTGATTATTCACCGTACCATGAGAATATTCATTACTCAACTCATCTAACCACTTTTTAGCGGTGCGTTCTAATCCTCTACGATCCCGGCGGTCTTTGGATTCAAGCTGAGATAAGCGCATCTTATTGAGTTTATGGGGCGTCAACTCAACATATTCTAGGATCCTTTGAACATACAAAGGATACTTGCTTTGAAGGTTCGCGCTAAGGCTGCTTAAATCATCCATCCACACCGCCCAAGACTTACCGGGATAATCTTTTATCGTCATAGCTCAACATCATACTCAACAAAGTTGAAAGAGGTATTTAATACTTTGACTATAAACAACCATGTTGAAAAGAACCTAGATTTTAGAAGCGATACAGTCACATTACCCAGCCCAGAGATGAGAGAAGCAGCATACAAAGCCAAAGTAGGCGACGATGTATATGGTGACGACCCAACAGTAAACGAATTAGAAGCAACAGCCTGCGAAATATTCGACAAGGAAGCAGCCCTATTCGTAACAAGTGGGACCATGGGAAACGCAGTAGCAGTACTAGCTCACACACAGAGAGGCGATGAGATTATCCTCGATGAGAAGAGCCACATCTATGTAAACGAGGTAGGCGGCTTAGCTGTTATGGGTCAACTCATGGCACGGACTATCGCCGGTGAGAAGGGATACATGACTCCTGAGCAGATCGAGGCAGCAATTAGACGAGATAACATTCACTATCCCCCAACAAGCTTGCTCTGCTTGGAGAACACTCAGAACATGCATGGCGGGATTGCCTTGACTCCCAAACAAATGAAGTCGAATTATGATGTTGCGAAAGAGCACGGTTTAGGTGTGCATCTCGATGGTGCACGTGTATTCAATGCTTCTGTCGCATTGAACATTGACGTCAAAGAGTTGGCACAGTATACTGATACAATTCAGCTATGTTTGAGTAAGGGACTAGCAGCACCTGTAGGATCGCTGGTTGTTGGACCAGAGAATGTCATGAAAAGGGCGAGAAAGTACCGTAAAATGCTGGGTGGTGGAATGAGGCAAGCCGGAATCATAGCAGCACCCGGTTTAATCGCATTGACTAAGATGGTTGACCGACTCGCTGACGACCATCGGAACGCCAAGATACTCGCAGAAGGCTTGAGTAAACTCGGTATCAAAGTCATGAACGATGTTCAGACAAACATGGTCTATGTTGACTTCAGCGCAATAGGTTGGACCGCTGAGGACTGGAACAAAGCGTGTTCAGATCTTGGCTGGAAGAGCAGAGGCTATGGCACTGGTACACGGTTAGTGACTCACTATGGTATCGAGGAAGAGGACATCAGAGGCTTCCTTGAGGGCATCGCTAAGAAGATATAATCCCATCTTTTTTATCCCCCCTGTGGGGTCTTTTCTTTATGATAACTGTCCCAGTCGATAAATTAACTGAAATTGGTATAGAGATTTTCACAAAGCAAGGCGCATCTCTTGAACGAGCAACTTTCCTCGTGGAGACGCTTGTAGAGGCGAACCTAACAGGTCACGATAGCCACGGAGTATACTATTATGTCAGGTATAGTGACAGGATTAAAGACGGGTACATCAAGGTAGATGCAGAGCCAGAGATAATCAAAGAAACTCCGGGCACCGCGTATATCGATGGTCACTGGACATTTGGGCAGATGACAGCCAAGAAACTAGTTGAGGTCGCTGTTGATAAGGCGAAAGAGAACATGGTTGCGGCTGTTGGGGCCTTCAACTGTAACCATATTGGGAGAATCGGGTACTATACTAACTGGGCGGCGAAACAGGGGATAATCTCAACCTTCTACGTAAACGTGGGGCACCCAATCGTATCAGTGCACAATGGCTTGGGCAAGACATTCGGAACAAATCCCTACAGTGCATCAGTTCCAACAGGTGGTGACATACCCTTCCTAGTTGACTACGCTACAAGCGTTGTAGCGGCGGGAAAGCTTAGTGTTGCGAAAGCCAAAGGAGTAAAGATTCCAAAACACTGGACCAGAGACCAGTATGGAAGGGTGAATGATGATCCTGATATTCTTAGTAAGGGTGGTTGGCTTCTTCCTTTTGGCGAGTACAAGGGGTATGGACTCCAGATGGTCAGTGAACTACTTGGCGCAGCGCTAACAGGCTCTAGACTTGGACCACAAGGCGTTTCAGTCCCCCCGTCTCCAAACGGGATATTCATGATGGCTGTCAACCCAGAGGCGTTTGTTGGGTTGGATGAGTTCGTGAAGACAACTGATGGGCTGCTTGAGCAGGTTAAGAACTGGCCCGCTTTGGGAGGGGAACGGGTGATGGTTCCCGGTGAGCCTGAGAAAGAGACCAAGGAAAAACGTATGAGGGAGGGGATCGAGCTTCCTGAAACTACTTGGACCGAGATCAACGAGTTATGTGAAAAAATTGGCGTTGATATAGACGCAATCCTGAAATAACATCCCCCTTCTTTCAACAGCTATGAGTAAAGGGTTCCCAACTAAGATCATCTCAGAGGGGAAGGCTAAACTAATTGTACCTAAACTGGACACAGATTCAGGGGAACCCATACAGCACCTCAGAAGCGAGGCACCGGTATTCTATAACCCGGTGATGAAAACAAACCGAGACACAGCGGTACTGGCTCTAAGAGTATACCAGAAACAAACAGACCACCCTATCACAGTATGTGAACCCATGACTGGCAGCGGGGTGAGGGGGGTAAGACTTCTTCTTGAAACCCATGAGATCGATAATATCGTTCTAGGTGACTTGAGCCCCTCTGCCTTAAGACTTGCTAGGGAGAATGCTAAACTAAACAATCTATATGAAGGGGTTAATCTCCGTGAGTTGGATGCAAACCTATTGCTTTCACTTCATAGTTATCCCCGGGGACGATTTGATTACGTGGATATCGATCCATATGGGACTCCAGCCCCTTTCATTGATCAAGCTATAGCGGCGACAAAAAACAGAGGAATAATCGCGTTGACCGCTACGGATATGGCGCCTCTCTGTGGAGTTAACAAACGCGCTTGTCTCAGAAAATATGGTGGTGTGCCTCTGAACGGTGAATTTTGCCACGAAACAGCATTACGTTTGATGACTGGGGCTATGGTACGTCAGGCAGCCATCTATGAGTACGCTGCAACACCCCTGTTCAGCTACTACGCGGATCACTACATCCGAGCCTACTACAGAATAAGAAAAGGCGCGAGACGAGCAGACAAACAACTAACACAAATGGGCTACATCAAGTACTGTCCAACTTGTCTACACCGTGAGACCTCAGAAAACAACATGGTAACTACGTGTAAATGCGGGGAAGAGATGAAAGTAGGTGGTCCCCTCTGGTTGGGTGCGTTATCTGATCCTATGTACGTTGATGCGATGATTGATGACTTGGAGAATCTAACTTATCTCGTGGACTCAAAAGCTGAATCTATCATGAATTTGGTCAAAGGTGAACATGGTTATCCTGTTGGGTTCTTTATCATTGATTATTTCTGTAAACAAGTAGGCGTCAAAAGCATAGCCACCGACGACGCATTAGACGCTATTGAAAACTCAGGCTACAGGGTAACTCGAGTTCACTATGATCCACGTGGATTCAAGACAACTGCAACAGCATCAGAGCTGCTAGAAGTATTCAAACAATTCAAAAAATAGTGTGTGGAGTTAGTCCACTTTATCGAAGGCTTTCTTACCCGCTTTACAGATCGGGCACTTGTCCGGAGGATTCCCCTCTACAGTATTACCACAGACACTGCAAACATAGTAATCTACTGTTTCAAGGTCGCTGTCTTTGTTGAGTGCCACTGATGCCTTCTTGTAGAGATCAGCGTGTATCTTCTCAACCTCGTTGGCTATATCAAAGCTCCATACGGCTTGTTTCTCGCCTTCCTCTTCTGCTACTTTAAGGAAATCTGGGTACATGTCGTTGAACTCATAGGTCTCGCCGTTGATCGCTTCCATGATGTTCTCTTTTGTGGTGTGGATGCCACCCATGGTCCTTAGATGGTTGTGGGCGTGAACTGTCTCTGCTGCCGCTGCTGCCCTGAACAGTTTGGCGACTTGTGGGTATCCCTCGTCGTCTGCTCTTTTAGCAAAGGCTAGATATTTTCTATTTGCTTGGCTCTCGCCTGCGAATGCAGCTGCCAAGTTGTCCATTGTTTTACTCATTTCTATCACAGAATATTGAATCATATTGAACGGCGAGTAATAAACTGATAAATCAACGCCAAGTAGAGATCGCACATATGCAAGTCACCGCCTAAAATCAACATACATAACCAGCAATGGTTGATGATTTATAACATATTTCCAGCAACCTTGATAAAGTTCCAATATCTATTGCCCGTTGTACAATGTCAAACCGATGGCTCCACGAACGCAAAGACGAATACTACTACAACAAAGCCAAAGAAGAAGGCTACAGGTCTAGGGCAAGCTATAAACTAAAACAGATTCAGAACAAGTTCGGAATATTCGACGAAGCAGAAAAAGTACTGGATCTAGGCGCAGCCCCTGGCGGATGGCTACAAGTAGCTAGTGAGCACGTTGACGCCTTTGATGGAAGAGTACTTGGCGTCGATCTTAGACCCATCAAACCATTGTATGCTGAGAACGTTGCGACTATTGTTGGTGATGTGCGTGACTTTGAGGTGCAGGAGGAGATACTCAATGCCTTTGAGGGAAAAGCCGACGTGATTTTGTCTGATATGGCACCTGATGTTATCGGTGAGTGGGATGTGGACCAGTTCCGACAGATACACCTCGCGAGAATAGCTCTTCGATTATGCGATAAATTACTCAAACCTGACGGATGGTTTGTGGTCAAGATATTCCAAGGTGGAGAACATAACAAGTACATCCGCGAGGTCAAGGACGTGTTTGAATTCGTAAAAAACTTCAAGCCAAGCGCGAGCCGCAAACAAAGTGCAGAAAGATACATAGTAGCCCACAAGCTCAAACCAAATAGAAAGCTTCCTCGAGATTATCGTGAGAAAGAGTATGAGGAAGAAGATGAAGATGAGCCGATCCCTGGGGATCAACTCTTTTGGGACAAGGAGTTGTCGTGAGCAATTGATTCCGAAAAGTAGGTTGATGTTTGGAGCAACTATTCGGTGAACAAAATGGGTTTACGAAACAGGAAAACGAAAACAGTTGCGGAACGTTGGCAGGAAAGTTTGGATGATTTGGCGGAGAGTACCGCCTATCAGTATAAGCATGAGCTTGATGAATTTTTAGAGTGGGCGGGTGAAACTCCCGAATCCCTTGTGGAG
>CALGBN010000360.1 GCA_937877765.1 Candidatus Bathyarchaeota archaeon
CTGTTTATGTTGTATATATTCAGCCTTTCCGCGCCTATACCCAGTACATCCAATGTTTTCTTCAGATAAGCCACTCTTTCCTCAGCTTTCTTACTTCCGTCAATATAGTGACACTGGTCCTCTGGACAGGCGAAGATCACGACACCATCTGCGCCCTGATCAAATGCCTTCATCAAGTGAAGTGCATCTAATCTTCCACTGCATGGCACTTTGAGCACCCTAATGTTCTCGGGAACACTCATGCCCAACTGTCCGGCTATCTCAGCCGCGTAACCAGCTGCGCCTTCACAGGCAAACGCTACGATAACAGGCTCATCCCTGTCTTCTAGCCACTTAGTGGGCTTCAATAAGCCCTCAATGGCTGGTAGTACTTGTTCGTCTCTGAATAGTCTCAACTGCATTGCAGCTACTGGACATGTCGCTGCGCAGATTCCACAACCTGTACATGCTTCTACATTTACTATGGGTAATCCGAAGTCGCTCCATGTTATTGCCTCGAATGGACAGGCTGATGCACATGCACCACAGCCCACACAGACATCCTCGTCTACTATTGCCTTTGTTAGCTCTACCTCGATCTCTTTCTTGTTGAGGATGCTTGAGGCTTTGTTTGTAGCGAATAGTACCTCGTTGAGAGCGTGCTGTATGTCCATTGGTCCTTGGCATGCTCCACAGATGTATACGCCGTTGATGTTTGTCTCTACTGGGCTCAGCTTGGGGTGCTTCTCGTTCAAGAAACCGTCAAGGCTCAGATCTAAACCGATTGCTTTGGCTAGCTCCTCGTTGCCCTTGGAGGGTTCCATGCCGTTGCTGAGAACCACCATGTCTACTGGTAGCTGGACGTCCTTGTTGTCCTCGTCCTTGTAGTGGAACACCAAGCCGTTGGATGTCTCTGATACATCTTCAGCTTCTCCACGGATCAGCTTTACTCCTCGTTCCTGTGCCTCGTAGTAGAAGCGTTCATAGTCCTTGCCATTGAGCCTGATATCCTTGTGAAGTATTGTGATGTCGATGTCTGGCCACCGTTTCTTGATATCCAGAGCGTGCTTCACAGCGATTCCACAGCATATCCTGCTACAGTACTCGTGGATACGTGGCTCTCGGCTACCAACACACTGAACCATAACCAGTTTCTCGGGTTTCTCACCGTCGCTAATCTTTCTAATGGTTCCAGCGGTAGGTCCACTCATATCAAGAAGCCTTGCGAGTTCAAGCTGTGTGATAACGTCACGGTTTTCCCCATACATGTAGTTGCCCGTTGGGTCGTACATCTCGAATCCTGTGGCAACGATTACTGTGCCGACTTTGAGGGTTTCCTCTTTGGGCTTCATATTTAGCTCTATGGCGTCTACTGGGCATGCCTTGGCTAGGTCTTCAGCGTTTTCACAGTGTTCACGATCCATGTATGGGATTCTTGGTAGGCTCTGATTGTTTGGGATGTAGACTGCTTTTCTCATGCTGAGTCCCATATCGAACTCGTTGGGTGTCTCTCCCTCACATAATTCCATGCATTTTCCGCAGCCTATGCATTTCTCTGGGTTGATGTATCTTGGCTGTGTCTCGATGATGGCTCTGAAGTTGCCTACTACTCCTACGAGTCGTTTCAACTCGCTTAATGTGTGAACATGTACGTTGGGTTCCTTGGTTACTGGGCTCCTGTACATGCAGCGTCGGTGAAGTTCACCCTCGAATGGCATGATACAGTTTCCACAATCCATGGATGGGAAGCAGGTACCGAGTTGTGGTGTTTTACCGCCCATAAATGGCTGTTTCTCGACTATGTGCACATCATAACCCATGTCAGCTAGCCTTGTGGCTGCCTCCATGCCTACTAGTCCACCACCGATAACCAGTGCTGATTGCTCGACAGGTATCTTCTGTACCTTGATCTCTTCTAGGCTTGTGACGCGATTTACCGCAGCCCTTAGGAGTATCTTTGATTTCTCAGCGATTAGCTCGTTTTCTGTTTCTGCGCTGCATAGCTCGCTGATGTCAACTACCTCGATTAGGTATTTGTTGATGCCAACGTCAATTGCTGCGTGTTTGTATGCTTCCTTGAAGATTCTTGGGCGGCATGAGGCGAAAACGACTCTATCTACATTATTGGTAGTGATCCACATTTTGAAGTTCTCTAGGTCTTTGTCTGTTGGACCGTAGTATCCTGAGTCTACCGCTACTACGTTTGGAAGTGTCTCGGCGTATACTGCTAGTCCGCCGATTTTTGCTCCTGTGTCGGGGCTTGTTCCCCATGGGCTGATTATTACTCCTACCTTCATCGTTATGCCTCCTCCACCTTTTTCATCAATTCACCTAACTCCGTGGTGAATTGGCTTACCATCGTACCACTGGACTCTAGCACCTTGATTGGTGTGTGTATTTTCGCTGTCTTGAAGAAGTCAGCGATGATCTCCATTTGTCCCTTGACACGCTTGTCTCCCTTCAGGAAGTGACAGCGCTCTTTTACACATCCTACCAGCATGACACCGTCTGCACCTTTCTTGACGCCGTTTAAGACGTTTCTGAGACTCAGATTGCTCATGCAGTTTACATAGACCGGTACAAAGCTACTGCTGTATGTGGATTTTGTGAATCCAGCCGTGTCCATCAGGTTGTAGCCACAGTCATCACAGATGAAGCCAAGTACGATTGGTTTGTCCTGTTTCTCGGATAATATTGCTTCTACTTGTGCATCGATTACATCATAGCCAAAGCTTGGTGTGTTTAATGCTCTTGTTGGACAACTGCTTACACAGAGTCCACAGCTTTGACATAGTAGTGGGTCAAACTCTGGGAAGCCGTCTTCTGGGATTGTGATTGCCTCGTATGGGCAGACGCTTCTACAGATTCCACACTTTCCACAGTTATCCTCATTCACTACTGGGTGGTTCACCTTCTTCTCAAGGTGTGTCCGCATATAGTTAGCTCCCATAAAAGCAGCCGCACCTGCCTGTGCTATGCTGTCTGGGATGTTCTTGGGTCCAGTAGCAGTTCCAGCTATGAATACGCCGGGTGCTCTTGTGGTGATGTTTGCTACCTTCTCGTCTATCTCCTTGTAGAACCCTGAGTCGGTTAGCTCGACATTGAATAACTCTGCTAGTTCCTCTGAGCCTTTGCTTGGCTTCATTCCTGTACTGAGCACAAGCATGTCTGCGTCTAGTGTCTTGGTTCTCCCCATTCCGTCAGTGTAGGTGATGCCTAGTCCATCACCCTGTGGAGAAACATTATCGATGTCTCCATGAATGAAGTTGACGCCCATTTCCTTGGTGTCATTGTAAAGTGACTCGAAACCATATCCGCTTGCCCTGATATCCCTGTATAGTACAGTAATCTCGGCTGATGGATCACGCTGACTCTTAATCACGCCAGCATGCTTTATCGCCGCCATACAACAATACTTGCTACAATATGACTGATACTCTTGGTCTCGGCTTCCGACACACTGAACCATCACGATTTTCTTTGGTGCCTTAGCGTCACTCGGACGAGCTACGATTCCACCTGTTGGTCCGAATGGGTCAAGTAGTCTTGCTAGCTGGTACTGGGTGATTACGTTGTTCAATCCGTAGCCCCACTTGGGGATACCGCTGGGATCAAAGTCCTCAAAACCAGTTGCTAGTACAACGGAGCCTACCTCGATGGTCTTTTCTCCAGCTTCTTCCATGATGTTCATCAATGCTGCGGGGTAGACGCTTGTACAGTTTCCACATTTGCTGTTTACAACATGCTTTAACTGTGCCTTTGTAGGTCCATCACTGTATACTAAATCATATTTTCCGGATGCGTTGGGAATAATCTCTACTGGTTGTCCCTTACCTTTCTTAGCTGATAGGTCAAGTTCTACTGGTTTCTTTGAGTATGTTACCTTGAATCCAGTTGGGTTTCGTTCTACTTCTTTTACTGTGCTGCTTACATGGTACTCGATGCCGGGTTTTGTGAGTAACTCGATCATTCTTGGACCACGTAGACACATTGTACAGTCCTCTTCTGGGTAGGTCTTGCTGATTAGTGACATTGCACCGCCGATAGCTGGGCTTCTCTCGATTACATGAACCTTGAAGCCTTGATCAGCTAGCTCTGATGCCGCTGTAAGCCCAGCTACACCTCCTCCGACAACGAGTGCTTCATTAGATCGCTCGTAGGTCATGGTTTCTAGTGGCTGTGCCGCCTTGACCTTGGCTACAGCTGCCTTCAACAGCATCTTGGCTTTCTGGGTCGCCTCTGATTTGTCGAGATGAACATACGCGATCTGCTCTTTGGCGTTCACCAAGGCATAGTTATCCTCGGGTAATCCAGCCGTTTTCATGGCGATCTCGATGGGTTTACTGCAAACGCTTCTCGTACAGGCGAATACAACTAGTCTTTCCGCGCCTTTCATCGCCTTTACCAGTGCATCCTTGTCACCTGTGGTGCAGAGAGCCTTCATTGTGATTGTTTCTTTTACACCCTCAAGGGTATGCACATATGCAGAAAGTGCCTTGTAATCTATTTTATCGTTCAATGCGTCGCCGCATGTACAGAAAATTACCTTAGTCATCTAAGAAACCTCCCTTACCTCGACCATTTTACCATCCACTTTCAGGTCAAAATCAACCATATGGACACTGCAGCTTGTGCATGGGTCATAGGCTCTTACTATTTTTTCCAGTCTCCAGCATGCTTCTGCTCGCTTCTTTTTGTCAGCGAACTCTGAGGCGTATATCTTGGCGTTTGCGTACAGGTCATGTTGTATTAAGGGGTGGTTGTAGGTTGTCGGTGCCATGATGTTAGCGTATCTGATCAAACCATTATCGTCGATTACATAATGGTGTGTCAATACACCTCTTGGAGCCTCTATAAATGATGCTCCTTCTCCACCTCTACTCTTTACAGGCTTCCTTATGTCTGTGGAGGTAATCTGTGGGTCTTCCAGCATCTGGAGTACTTCCTCCTGTCCTGCGATTAGCTCGGGGATTCTTGCAAGGTTGAAGCCTTGTACCTGTAAGCAGGGTCTTGGGAATAGTTTGAGGTATCTTTCCTCGTATTCATGTGCTACAGGCCATGGTAGCTTGCTTGCTACGTTGAGTCTGGCTAGTGGTCCTACTCTGAGGTTTCCGTTTACCCCCTCGGGTTTATAGTAGGGTACCTTTGTGCTGCTGTGCTCCCAAACAGCCTCTTGAATATAATTGTAATAGTAGTTGGTGTCAAATTTGACGACCTCTTTTCCTGTACCTGAGATGATGCGCCCCTTGCCATCATATACATCATAGTGGTCGTCTGGTCCATTGACCAAACCCATAAAGTTTGTCTCTAGGTCTGGGAACTGGCTGCAAACCAGTGAGTCTTTCTCGTAGACATCGAACACGAAATCGGCGTAGACCTTCATAAGCTCCAATACTTCTTTTCCTTCTTCCAGAAGCTCTCTTCTACGCTCCTCCTTCAAAGCGAGAGTCTGTCCTCCGGGTACTGATGTGACTACTTGGACGATTCTTCCACCCGATGCTTCAACCACCTTGTTACCATAGGCATGAATCTTCAACGCCGCCTTTCCGATCTCAGGGTACTTGCCCATCAATGCGATGAAGTTGCGTCCATCCTCTGGTAATCCAATAAGGTCTGGTACCGCTAGGAAGGCGCTGTGGAGGCTATGGCTTGTGACGTAGCCTCCTGCGTTCATCAAGCGTCTGAGTTTGATGGCTGTTTCTGTGGGGGTTACACCCCATGCGTTTTCGATGGCTTTGACTGATGCGAGGTGGTGGCTTACGTAGCATATGCCACAGATTCTCTGGGTGAGTCTTGGTGCTTCTTCTGCTCTTTTTCCTGTTAGTAGGTATTCGAAGAAGCGGGGGGCGACTGTGATCTGGAATTTCAGGTCTTTTAGTTCATTGTTTTCTACTTCTACCTTGATCTTGCCCATTCCCTCGATTCTTGTTAGTGGGTCTATCTCTACTTTGGTCACTTGTTTCGCCTCCTAGCTATCTCGCTGAGAATAGACTCAGCGTATGTGAATCTGTATAATTGGCCAACATATGTCTCGACGCTGAACTCATCTTTTAGCTGGTTCAGTAACCCGGTCATGGCGTCAATCATCGCCATACCTTGATCAGTTACATCTAGACATGCTCCACGGCAACCCTCACAAGTGTTTCCACTCGTGGGGCAGGGTGCTCCGCAGCCACCCATAGTGGCTGGGCCCATACAGAAGAAGCCTTGCTCAAGTAGGCATCTGTCTGGGTCTGGTATCTCCTCGTGTATTCGTTTGAGCTCTGGCTCATATACGCCGAGTCTTTCCTTTGGGCAGTCATCACATACCTGCGTCGAGTTGTACTTCGGTATCTCTCCGCTCAGCAAGGTTGTTAATGTGTATGCGATGTCTGTTACCTCTGGTGGGCAACCGGGTATGATGAAATCTACCTTCACAAAGTCCTTGATAGGATGCTGCTCATCTAGTGAAACAAGGTGAGTTGGAATAGTACCCTTATCAGTTCCTCTCCAGTTATTGTAGATAGTGTTCATAAGCTCGGGACCAGGTTTGAGGTTCGCGAGCCCGGGGATACCTCCGAAGGCGGCGCATGCGCCTAGCGCGATAACGACGCCTGATTTTTCACGTATCTCCTTTATGATTTCCTCTTCGTGGGTATTTCTGATCCCGCCCTCTACGATAGCTACGTCAATTTTATCTGGTATCTCCTTAGCATCGATAAGAGTAGGTGCATAGATGAGCTCGTTTGCTGCAAGCACCTCTACTAGCGTCTCGTGGAGCCCTACGGCGGCTACTTGGCATCCGCTGTCTCCTGCGAGCCCTATTAGTAATATTCTGGCCATTTTTTCACTGCCCTTTTTAGACTAACCCCAGCTGCGTCAATCTGTGTATGATACGCCCCTCCACATTTTTATGGTTGTTTTTGAGCACACTGGGAATCTATAACCAATCTAAATGTAATAATATATGATTTTCGTCCGGCTTATTGTACAATGTTGCTTTTATAATGGTTGTAAATACCATTATTGCTATTATTTACAGATAAAAGTGATTACTTGCTCAATGTCGCCCCTAATCTGAACCTGTATGGGTCCCATGGGGTCCTCGTTGGTTAAGTTTAGAGAAACATGCCCAGCGTAGGCAGCTTGCCGGTTCAACCCGAAACTTAGGTAGTTTTCCTTTGTCCAACGAGTTAGTGTATTGTTTAATGTGGTTCTGATTCTGTCTTGAGCGATTCTTGATCTAAAGTCTCTTAGACTTTCAGGTTCTTCGAGTTTCGCTGTGATTAACGATTCTTCCTTGTTATGGTCTAATTGAATGTTGCCGAACAGGTTATGTATCGCTTTTTTAACTTTCTCAGGATCTTCCGTTGGCTGTAACTGTGCCTTGATCTTTATGCTGGTCATTATCTCAGTTTCCTGAGCAGCTTATCCAGCTCCTTTTCAAGGCTATCGACGCCGTTATCATTGTTTATGATATAGTCACTTAACGCGATGGCGTTCCCCATTCCAAACCCAAGTTCACGTCGATCCCTGACTCTAAACACTTGCCGGTTCGGTGGATCATCACTTCTACCCCTGTTCTTGAGACGATCATAACGCGTATCAGGGGAAGCATGAACAGCGATCAAATAAGTATTAAAAGCTTCAGCGAAGGTGTCCACCTCATCAAGGCTTCTTATTCCATCAATTGCTACACGATTATTTGGCTCACCGATTATGAGGGGGATGCATCTCTGGGCTACCGCCGCGTCGCCCCCTGTTTTCCTTATGTTTTCAGCCATCTTGCCAAGGTTCTCTGGGGTGGGTTCTTGGTTCCGCATTCGAACCTCGTGACGGATTACGTCTCCCATTGTGAAAACTTTGTAGTCTTTTTCTCTGAGTAGTTCGGCTAGGGTGGTTTTCCCTGAGCCAGCCATGCCTGTGATTAAAAGTAATCTTCTTTTAGTGCTCATTTTATCTGCTCCAGTCCATCGAATCTTGTCTTAATGTAGACAGGCGTTACGCCTTCCTCTAATGCTATATTAGCGAGTTTTATCAATAATTCCTTCTCGGTAGGGTCTTTTTTCTTTAACTCAGGGTCTAATACGTCTCCCTGATTATCAAATTGCTGAAGATAATAGACCAAGGTCTTGTCCTTGATTACACGAGCGATCTCCCGGATATATTCTTCTCCATCTGATACACCGGGGGCAACAGTTGTACGAGCCTCGATAGGTATATTATGCTCATTACAGAGTTTGATGACCTTCAATATCCCATCTACGTATTTTTCCGCCATCACCGGGACCTGTGAGAGTCTTCCGAATGCCTCTGCGTTAAGTGGGCTCTTAACGTCTAATGCAACTCTGTCAAAGAGCCCTGTTTTTAGTGCTCGTTCCGCTTCCTCGTAAAGCGTTCCGTTGGTATCCAGCATCAGCTTTAATCCATGTTTTTTCACTAACTTGGCTGCCTCTATCACAGCATCAACCTGCATTAGAGGCTCTCCACCAGTGAATACCACGGCGTCAAGACTCGGAATAGGATACATGGCTTTCTGAAGACGATCTTCAAGGTATGATAAGTCTACCAAGGTACCTGAGTCCACTGGGATTAACAAGCTGTTATGACAGTAGGGGCATCTTATGTTGCACCCAGCCCAGAAGACGACAAGCGAGACATTAGTATACCAATCTACGGTACTCATGTCTGTTACCCCGCCGATCCTTATAGGTGTGCTCAGATCAACCAAAGATATTCTCTTGATCAGTGGTTTTCATAGATTTAAGCATGGACTAAACCAAGGCACCCAATATGTAGACCCCGATAAAGATGATGATACTCCCAATAATCCGCACTCTACCATACTTTTCACCCAAGAACAAGACACCCATCAAGGCACCAAGAACAACACTGATCTGCCTAAGCGCCAATATGTAGCTTACCTGAGCGAGACTCATAGCGTATAATACCATCATGTATCCACCTCGCATCAGTATACCAGCCACTGTAATACGGCTCAGATTAGCAGCTAGCTCCTCTTTGATAGGTTTCATTCCTTTTCGATAGATTATTGTGACTGTGAGCATCCCTGTGACAAAGAAACCAAGCCAAAAACTATAGAGAAGTGGATTAACTGCAGTAACCCCAAGCTTATCTGAGATCGAGTATATCGTTGTGCCCAGCGCGGCGAGCAACGCGTATCGACTGCTTCCTGTTCTAAGATACTTCAACGGAGCAGCGAGGTCTTGGCTCGTCAAACCACGTAGATGCAGTATGTAAACGCCGACAAATATTACCAGTATACCAATAATACCTGTGGAGGTTATCTTCTCACCCAATAACAGGAACGCGGCGAGAGCTACGAAAACTGGGCTTGAACGCGCCACAGGGTAAACAAGACTTAGATCGCCTGTCTCGTATGCCTTGCCTAGTCCGAGGAAATAGAGGGTCTCGGCTCCAGCGCTCACCAATAGGTAGGGCAGTATGCTTATGGGGAAATATATCTCGGGTAATATCACCCAGAATAGTGGTATGAATAGAATTAGACTCGTAATGTTGAGAAGTAGCATGAATGACTCCTTGTCTTTTCCAGCCTTGGAGAGATAGTTCCAGAGCCCATGACTAACAGCCGATAACAGTACGAGAATCAGGGGCAAGGGGTCCATGGCGTATCTGAGGGTTTCGGGGATTTATGTTATCACTTTCATTATATGCTGGAATTGTATCATTGATGGTATGGTAAGATGCTTCATAGCCGTCGAATGCACCAACAGTGAGGTAATTGAAGGCATCAGAAGGGTTCAAGGTGCTCTAGAGTCCACGGGAGCTAACCTGAAGCACGTTGAGCCCGAAAACATCCACCTCACGTTAAAGTTTCTAGGCGAGATTCCCCAGCACAAGGTAGACGAGGTAGCTGAAATCGTCAAAGACATCAGCTTCAATTCATTCAAGTTCAAAGTAGAAGAAGTAGGAGTCTTCCCGAATCTACGACGCCCAGCCACCATATGGGCTGGAATCACTGAGGGAGTCTCTGATTTAGCAGCGGTCTTTGAAGAGGTAGACTCAAAGATGGGAAAGCTTGGGTTTGACCGTGAGCGCCGGCGTTTCCATCCTCATCTAACCATCAGCCGGGTGCGTAGCGGTAAAAACAGGGATCTACTTGTGGAGGAACTATTAGCAGTTAAGGATCAAGACTTTGGAGTCGTAAATGTGACTCGTATCGTATTGAAAAAGAGTGTTCTAACCTCAAAAGGTCCAATTTATTCGACTCTCGCTGAGAGTCAGTACAGTTAGATATTTAGAGTATGGGGGATATGAGGAACCGCGAAGCCATGAACTGGAGTAAACTAAGAGAAGAGGTGCTAGGGGAGATCAAACCCACCCCAGAAGAGGAAAAAAACCTACAAGACTTCGCGCAAAAAACCATCGATAACATAAACAAGGTGCTAACCGAGACCGGGATTAACGCCAAGGCTGAGTTACACGGTAGCGTAGCTCACGGTACATGGATCAAGGGTCAGCAAGACCTTGATATTTTCATCGTGAACAAGGAATACAAGTCACGAGACCAGCTGCAACAGGTACTTGATGCCTTGAAGAAGGGAACAGAGTGGGTATACACAGCGGCATACGCCGAGCATCCTTACTTAAAGACCCAGATCAACGGATACAGCCTCGACCTGGTGCCATGCTTCAAGGTTGAAAACGGAGAACTATACAGCTCAACAGACAGAACACCACTCCACACAAGATGGCTAAGCGATAGACTCCATGGTCTCGGGGACGATGTAAG
>CALGBN010000361.1 GCA_937877765.1 Candidatus Bathyarchaeota archaeon
CTAATCAAATGACTAGCCTCATCTTCAGCAATTCTTTAAGGTATGGCCATCCGAGTTCCGTCGCCAAAGCTGTGAATAACCTTAACTTGTTGAAGTGTTCTGTGATGCCGTCGCTTTGCATCGCTGCGCTTGTCATGTTTAACATGCGAAGTATTGAAAAGTTGTTGAACTGGTTTAGAGTGTTTTCCAGATCGACTTTAATGGTCATGCTTGCGTCATTGGCTACTTCAGAGATTATCTT
The DNA here is from genome assembly GCA_937877765.1 of Candidatus Bathyarchaeota archaeon. Lineage (GTDB taxonomy): Archaea > Thermoproteota > Bathyarchaeia > TCS64 > TCS64 > RBG-16-57-9. The sequence continues at coordinate 242 of CALGBN010000361.1, forward strand.
CACTTGGTGAACTCTCTTGCTGGATATTTCAATGATGTAACTCGCTACGTAGTCGTCCAATGATAATGATAACTGGATTCTTTGTGATCCGAGGATGGTGAGGAACCGTGATAGCTCAACGCTGTCATGTATTGCTATGTTTCTATTACTTTCTTCTACATCGGAGTCAACGCTGGCTTCAATTAACACTCTGAGCTGATCAGTAACATTGTCTCCCCTGAGGTCAAGCCCTGCGTCTCGGGCGAATCTTAGTTTAGACGCGACCTCATCAACGAGCTGTTTCAGGGATATCTTTTCTCCGGCGTCGAGTTTCCTGCTGAGACCTATCAAGAAGGTGTTTAGCGTCCAGAACCGTACCAGGCAGTAGGTCTGCAGTTCTTCCAGCCGCTGGGGATCTACCGTGTCCAGTTTAATGACGGAGTGCATCTCATCGTAGTTCGTCCAGTCGCGGTCAAAGATCAAACCCTCTTTTTCAAGATCATCGTAAAACTCGGTCCCAGCGAAAGGTGTTGCGATGCCGAAGGCGGCGTTCATCAATCCCAGTTGTTTGGCGTACACTGGAAGGTTCTTGATATCTGCTTCGCTTTGACCCGGCAACCCTATTACGAAGGTCCCGGAGACGTTTGCCCCGTTTTCCAGAAGGATTTCAACGGCCTCCCGCTGAAGACCCAGCGTTATACCCTTGTTCACATCGTTAAGTATATCCTCGTTCGCGCTCTCGAAACCCAACTCATAGCTTCGGATGCCGGCGGCGCACATCTTCTTAACGAGTTCAGGGTTTCTCACGATGCTATCCACTCTCGCCATGACAGAGAAACTTATATCCAGACCACTTTGCAGGAGAAGATCGCATAACCGGTCCATGATCTTCGGGGTGCTCATGAAGCTCGGGTCGGTCACAAATATTTTCAGCGGTTTCCCTTGATGATAGTCACTGATCTCGTGTAACTCGTCGATGATGTTTTCAGGCGACCTGAACCGCACGTTCCCGTGGTTCATGTATGTTTCGCAGCAGAAACTGCATTTACCGTAGCAGCCACGGGACATCGTGATTACGTCGTATTCTCTTCCGTCCCTGTACATGTGGTTACGGTATTTCACTCTCCTAAGATGCCTCGCAGGGAATGGAAGCGAGTCAAGTTGTTCAATGCAGGATCTGTCATCGTTGTGAAAGACGACCCCGTCTTTCTTGTAGGAGACTCCAAGGACGTCCTCTGGGGTGCCTCTGCGTATGAGGTCCCTGAAAGTGTACTCGCCTTCACCTCTGACAACTATGTCTACTTGAGGATAGGATAGTAATTCACCGGGGATCGCGGTTGGGTGATATCCACCTAAAACAGTTGTTATACGATTAATCTTCGCTATCGACGCTAGACGCAGACCTTCTTTGTGCTCTGTTGCGGACATCGATATTCCGACTATGCCCGGAGAATACCTGTTAATAAAAAATTGAAATGGCTGTTTTTCAAGCTCAAGATCCAGTATCTGGACATCTTTTACTTCTTTTTCTATTGTAGCTGCAATGTATTCTAACCCAATGGGGATGGTGTCCGCTATGAAGCCCAGACCTCTTTTACCTCTTGGTTTAACCAATAAAATCCTATCATATGCCACTTTGATTTCCACCGTAGATTGCTAATTTTTTCTTACCGTGTAGCTGGCTATTTGCTCCTGGTTAACTGGGGGAGTTATCTGGTTGGGGTTCAGGGGTTTGGCGAATTTTTGTTCAATGTTTTTCCTATGTATTGTGTTCATACTGCAGAAGGGGATAATTCTGCCGTCAGGTACAGCGTAATGGATCACACAGTGCTGAAGCCTGTCTAGATCAAAATTATAGGGATCCATGAAATGCATAGCGCCTATGAATATCCGTTGATGATATATCCTATTGACTCCATGATAGTCGTTATACAGGATCACGTCCCGCAGATACTTGATAAGGGGCTTAAACTCAATATTCTTGACTACGCCACTAACCACTTTCAGCTTTGCTCTGAGTATTTTCCCTTCAGCAAGTTTGTTATTCACGTCATCAAGGGTCTCTAAGACATTGTCCACGTTGAGGTGCCTGGTGATTGGATTTACATCGTCTCCATCGATAAAGAGTAAAGTGCCCATGCCGCAGTGAGGGTGAGCACAGAAATCTACTTCTTCTTCCTTCTTCATCATACTTATGAAACGAGTCAAAGGCTCTACCGTAGATACAGGAAACCAGTCATCTTGCCTGAGGTAGCCTTGTGTCTGCTCCTCAGCCAGCTTCATCAAATCGGGTATGGTAATCCTCATGGCTTCTCTCTGAGTCTTATCTATCCTTCCACTGAAGGACACCGGCTGGAAGTTCACTCCTTTTATACAGTCTCTGTTCTCGATGGCGAAGTTAATTATGTCTCCTATCTGGTTATCATTTACTCCCCGGATTAATACTGGTACGAGGACTATGTTTGTGAATCCGGCTTCTTTTAGGTTTTTTATCGCCTCTAGTTTAGCCGGTAATAGGTTTAGTCCCCGTGCTTTGATGTGGGGTTCAGGGGTTAGGCCGTCGAATTGGAGGTAAACCGAGTCGAGCCCCGCCTTCTTGAGCTCACGGCAATACTCAGGGCTTTCAGCCATCTTTATGCCATTTGAGTCTACCATCACGAAGGGGAAACCGAGGTTTTTTGACGTCTCAATGAGTTCTGGGAGGTCTTCTCTTACGGTTGGTTCTCCTCCGCTGAATTGAAGCGCCGGGGTTTTTACTGGGTTGTTGTCTCGGAGGTTCTGCATCATTTCTTTGA
>CALGBN010000362.1 GCA_937877765.1 Candidatus Bathyarchaeota archaeon
TTCAAGCAGAAGACGGCATACGAGATGTAGAGAGGTCTCGTGGGCTCGGAGATGTGTATAAGAGACAGGATCTGGATTGGGAGCGCTTTTGTAGCCTCAGCGAAGCCCATATAATCTTCTTCCTCCAAAAGATCCTCAATACTCTTTATGGGGTATTTGTCTACCAGTTCTTTGTAAACGTCAATTAACTCTCCTGCGGTTACATCTTTTCCCTTAAAACTGTAGACACCGTTCTCCTTGTAGAAACTATTAGCCGCAACGTCCATCGCTAAAACGGTCTCATCAGTGTAACCCATCTCTTCGGCTGCACCAAGTATCACTTCAAGTGCTTCTTCGGGGGTTTTCATAGGTGGGCTGAAGCCTCCCTCATCGCCTACGTTGGTAGCGTCTTTGCCGTATTTTTTCTTGAGGTCTGATTTGAGTTGCTGATATATCTCTGATCCCATACGTAGCGCCTCATGGAAGTTCTCTGCTCCTGTAGGTGCGATCATGAACTCCTGAAAGTCCAAAGAGTTACCTGCGTGCATTCCCCCGTTAATAACGTTAAAGAAAGGCACCGGGAGTAGGTTGCTATCCTTGTTTATGTACTCGTAGAGTCGCTGCTTCCCCGCTGCTGCGACTGCCTTTGCTACTGCAACACTTACTCCGAGTATCGCGTTTCCTCCGAGTCTGGACTTGTTCTCTGTGCCATCCAGCTTGATCATCTTATAATCGATATCTTTCTGCAGTGATACGTCCATACCTTTGAGAGCGGGTAGAATCTCCTTCTCCACACCCATCACTGCCTTCTGGACACTTTTACCGTGAAACCGTTTACCTCCATCTCTCAGCTCAACAGCTTCCCAGATGCCTGTGCTTGCGCCACTTGGAATAGCTGCGCGTCCAAAAAACCCAGTATCCGTAGTAACCTCCACCTCTATAGTGGGATTACCACGTGAGTCCAAAATCTCCCTCGCGTGTATATACTTTATAATATGGTTCATACACCAGAAAAGATTACACTATAGAAAAAGGGTTTCTACTCTATGGCTTTGGTGACGTCATCAACTGTGAAAGGCCAACCTGACAACTTGATTTCATCCTCAACCACAAGACATGGCACCGCCATAACTTCCAGACTCATGCCCCGCTTGATACCCTCCTCTGTATAGGTATCAACTTCCGTGTACTCGAAACCCGGATTATCCGCCTTGTATTTTTCCAGTAGTTCCCTTGCGTGAGGGCAGAAGGGACAGACTGGGCTATAGAATAGTTCTATGCGCTTCATTTTCGTGCTAACTGTTTGACATACTTCATCGCGTTTAAAGCTGCGCTTGCGCCCATGCCTGTCGCTGTTACTATCTGGAGTCCTTTGCAGCAGCAGTCACCCGCTGCGAAGATGCCGTTTACGTTGGTTTTCTGGTCTTTATCGCTGAGTATACAGCCTCCAGCGTCAGTTGATACACCTGCGTCGGTCAAAATTCCGCTAGTGGATACATGTTCAAGGATGATGAATACACCGTCTAGCTTGATCTCTTGTCCATCATCAAGCTTCACGTACTCTACAAAATCCTCTCCACCGATCTCAGTAATATTAACGCCTTCAACGAACTCGATCTTCGGGTCTTTTCTGAGGTACTCTATCTCTGGGTATTCCTCGCTGAATCCTTTCTTACCGGGAATCGCGTAAACCTTGTTTGATGTCTCACTAAGTACCTCAATATCATGTACTGCCTCATGCCCACCGCCAACAACGGCTACTGTCTTGTCCCTGAAGAATGGGCCATCACAGACACCACAATAGCTGACTCCACGTCCCTTGAACTCGCCCTCACCCTTAACGCTTAGACTTTTTCTGCTTACGCCGGTAGCGATAATCAAGCTCTTTGCTTGATAGAATCCACCACTCCTAGTGCTGAGCATCTTCAAGTCACCAAGGTCACTTATTCCAATGACTGTCTCCTGTTTTATCTCGGCTCCAAACTTTGTTGCCTGCTCCTCCATGAGCTTCATCAAGTCAGGGCCACTGATACCATCAGGGAAACCCGGATAATTCTCCACCCAATGGGCTTCAAGTGCTTTACCTCCGACCTTGTTGCCTTCTAGAACAAGGGTCTTGTTGTTGTGCCTTGAGGCGTAGAGTGCTGCCGTTAAACCTGCGGGCCCAGACCCTACGATGATGACGTCGTATGTTTCCTCAGACATTTATCTTTCTCTGAAATAGAGAAAAAGGTGAATAAAAAAGGGTGTGCTTACTCGTCGTTTTTCTTGGGCTGAAGTAACTCTGCCATCTCGTCCAAACGCTTCTGCACAAGATAATTGATGCTGTCTTCAGGGTACTCACCAGCATCATTTGCTTCCCCTGCCGGTACACCGGTTAAGACCTCGATGCCCTCATCAATGGTTTCAACTGGGTAGATGTGGAACTTACCATCCTTGACAGCCTCCACTACATCCTCCCTGAGCATCAGATTCTTGACGTTACTAGCTGGAATCATGACACCCTGATCACCGGATAATCCTCTAACCCTACACAGGTCGAAGAATCCCTCGATCTTCTGATTGACTCCGCCAATCGCCTGAACCTCTCCCTTCTGATTCACAGAACCAGTAACAGCGAAATTCTGCTTTATGGGAACACCGCTTAAAGCACTAAGCATCGCGTATGTTTCTGTGCTGCTCGCGCTGTCTCCATCGACGCCACTGTAACTCTGTTCGAAGGTGAGTCTTGCTGTTAGGCTTAAGGGGTGCTTCTTGGCGTATCTCTGTGTCAAGAATCCTGTGAGTATGTGGACTCCCTTTGTGTGGGTTGGGCCACCCATCTCGGCTTTCTTCTCGATATCAATGATACCTTCCTTGCCTAGACCAATGCTCGCCGTAATTCTACTGGGCTTACCAAACATGTAGTCTCCTAGTCCAAGTACGGCTAACCCGTTGACCTGTCCGACACGTTCGCCCTCCGTATCAACAAGGATGGTGCCTCTTTCAATCATCTCACCAAGCTTTTCCTCGATCAAGTTACTACGATAGACCTTAGCCTCGATTGCCTTCTGCACATGCTCCCTTGTTATGAACTCGCTGCCATTCTCCTCAGCATAATAATTGGCCTCACGGATGATGTCGCTTACCTCCGCAAACTGAGTGGAAAGCTTTTCCTGATCCGCAGCTAGCCTACTGCTATATTCTACAATGCTGGCGATTCCAGTGCTTTCAAGGTGTTTGAGTCCCTCCTTTTGGCTGAGAGTGCACATGAACTTGGCGTATTCTTGGACATTATCGACGGTACGGTCCATTGTGCTGTCGAACTCTGCCTTGATCTTGAAGACTTTCTTGAACTCGCTATCCGCCTGATAGAGCATATAGTAGTACCTTGTCTCCCCTACAAGTATGACCTTGGCTATGAATGGAATAGGCTCTGGACGTAGGCTCTTGGTACTTATGTACCCCATCCGTGCCATCAGCTCCTCGATCTCCAGCTTCTTATCCAATATTGTCCGCTTTAGTGTCTCGTAACTTCCCGGATTCCTCGCAAGCCCCTCTATGGGGATAACAAGGAATCCACCGTTTGCCTCATGAGCGCTCCCTCCACGGATCATAGTATAGTCGGTAACCAATGCACCGAAACGAGCTTCCTTTTCTGTCTTACCGAAGAGTTTGTCGTGTCCAGGGTTCATCTCCATGATGACTGGAGCGCCTTCAAGTTTACTGTTATCTACTATGAGGTTTACCTGATATCGCTCTGTGGGATCAGGTGCATTTCTCCCCATCATAGCCTCAAGTGGATTAGTAGACTCCTGCTGAGCTCCCAGAATTGCTCCAAGGTTCTCCAAGATATCCTTCTTCACCGCGTCAAGATACCCGATGCATTCCTCTATCTCACCATACTCTTCCTTCATGGTTTCCAGCAAAGGATCAAGAGCAAAGTTAGCTACCTCTTTATTGAACTTCTCAACAGCCGCCTCTGATTCCCTGTCAACGTCTCTAAACTGTCTGAACGCGGTTCTAAGCTCATCTTGTAGCTCCTTACGTCTGTCTTGTATCTCTTCCTTAACATTCTGAGGCAGTAAGCTGAACTGTTGCTCATTGATAATCTTGCCATCAATAACCTGTCTCTTATACACATCTGACGCTGCCGACGAATTAGACGGTGTAGATCTCGGTGGTCGCCGTATCATT
>CALGBN010000363.1 GCA_937877765.1 Candidatus Bathyarchaeota archaeon
ATACGAGATGTAGAGAGGTCTCGTGGGCTCGGAGATGTGTATAAGAGACAGTTACAAATAAAAAACCCATAAAAAAATTTATCTCGTACAAAAAACCTGTTTTTTTTATTTTATATTAGTCAAAAAACCAGAAAAACGGTTTATACGCATAATTCTGTAAACCATACTGTCAATCAACTCGTTTATTGATTGAAAAACACATATCATACTAGATACCTTCTAAATTACTATGACTGACCAGTGGCGCCTCATAGACATGCGTATCGAAAACGCCCCAACACAGATGGCTATAGACGAAGCAATAGCTATGGCGAGACTAAGATACGACACACCAAACACCATCAGACTCTATCGTTGGAACCCATCCGGGGTAAGTATCGGCTACTTCCAAAACATCGAGAAAGAAGTCAACCTACCCAACTGTAAAAAATATGGAGTTGACGTCATAAGACGTATAACCGGTGGCGGAGCGGTCTACCACGATTATAACGGAGAGATCACCTACAGTCTCGTTGCTCCTGAGAACGATCCCAAGATGCCCCACGATATACTGGAGTCGTATCAGGTTATTTGTAGCGCTATTATCCATGGTCTGAAGTATATTGATGTTGAGTCCGAGTTTAAACCGGTTAACGATATTATTGCAGGTGGGAAGAAGATTAGTGGTAACGCTCAGACTCGTCGCCACGGTGTAGTGCTCCAGCATGGTACTATTCTTGTTGATACTGATATTCACAGGATGTTTGAGGTTTTACGGGTATCAGAGGCAAAGATCAGTGATAAGCTAATCAAGGCAGTCGAGGACAGGGTGACAAACATCAGAAGATATCTTGACACAGACATATCCTTCCAAGAAGTACATGACGCACTCGTTAGAGGCTTTGAGGAGACCTTCGATATAGAACTAGTGCCCGATGAACTCACAAGAGAAGAAGATGATTATGTCAAACAGCTTTACGATAAGTACACAAGCAAGGAGTGGGTGTTCCAGAGATGAAAGCAGAGTACAAGATACCCGGGGGAAAACTACTAGCCTGCACAGTCGAAACACAAAACGATGTAATCAACGAGCTAAAGATATCAGGAGACTTCTTCATGCACCCAGAAGAGACCATAGGTAAACTAGAACGGGCAATACTAGGCAGCAAAGTAACTGATTACCCTGATAGAATACGAGGCTTCTTCAAAAACACAAAAGTAACGCTTCTTGGAGTCGCAGAAGACGACTTTATAAACGTGATAAAAATAGCCTTAGACGCTCAATAATCTGGAATCATATTTTCTGGGCGTAGCACAGCACCCATCTAGATGGATTACATCGTATCCTGCCTCGATGGCTCGCTTCTCTGTTGATCTCGACGCCATAGCTATCCTTGAGGCCCCCGCATTTATCGCAGCCCATTCTAATTCTGTCTTGTATTCTCGACTTCTCATGCACCCAAGGCTGATCTCTGAGCCTTTACAAACCTTTACAGCTTCCTCAACGAGACCAATTATAGAATCAACGCTTGGTGCTTTTACATCCGCCATAGGCGTATCTGCTGTTGGTATGAGGCTAATCAGAACCACTGTTTCAGGAGTGACAGTAGAAGCCAATTCAAGTGCCCTGTGTTCACCTTTAATCTCCCCATAGTCTAGCCCAGCACATATATGGGGTGCAACATTTGCGCCGCCATCAACCAGATTCTGTAGCGTGGCATCATATTCTTCGATCTTTGCGTTTAATCCATAGACTCTTCTAAGGGTCTCTGCGTCTCCTACTAGGTCAACGGATACAATATCTATACCCGTGGCTGCTATTGCCATAGCTTCTTCCTTATTTAACATTCCAGTGTGGAGATTAATTATCAAATCAGTATGGTCTTTAACCCATCCTATTGTATCAAGAAAAGGCTCCAATGGGACACGCCCACTCTGTGTTGAACCCCCACTGATTAGTAAACCAACTCCATTTCTTTCCTCGTGTTTAATACAATATTCCCTGAGTTTTTCAGGGGAACTCACATCAGGCATATGCTGCAGATAATGACCCTTACAGTGACTGCACTTCAGATCACAGTGGCTTCCCGTTACACTAACACTGGGAAACCTCGGCATAGGGTAATAGAATCTGAGCTTGTCTGGCATCAAGAACCCAGAACTAGGACGGGATAAAAAACTTGTCAAAATCTGTGAATTTAGGATATGTTTAAACATTGCCTCTGAATGGATTTGTACCATGAGCCTCACTTCGATGATTGTAAACGCGTCCCTCTTAGTAACGGGAATCGCTGTACTACTAGTAATCTACGTCACAATGAAATACCGCAAAGGAGAACTCACAGAAGACCCTAATGACCTCCAGTTTGCCAATTTCAAAAATATACCCGGTGAAGACTATGTAGACCTAAACGTGGTGAAAGTAGGTAAAACAAAGACCCTCAAATCATATAGAAGCAGCGGCTTCATCAGTTGGGAAGCATATTTCCGCCCCAAAACCCAAGAAGATATGAATAAACGGGTTCCAGCTACCATCGCGGTTATCACTGTATTTGCTGTTGGTATCGTCATGACTGTTATCATGAAGTTTATGGATATCCAGATCGGCTACTACTTTGGACTAGTCTACCTTGCATTAGCTAGTCTCTTAGTTTTAGTGAAGTTTGTTGAGTTTAATATCTTCAAGAGATAACATATATGTTATTTTTATCACGTAATATGTTTAGGTAAATCTATGAGATAACGAAATATAGACTATAATTACATAGTAATTTACCATAAAAGACTGTGTTTTTATGAATATATTGAG
>CALGBN010000364.1 GCA_937877765.1 Candidatus Bathyarchaeota archaeon
CCCCAGAACGGCTTTTTTTCGATCTCAATCAATATAAAAAAGTGGTAGAGTAACGACTAATCATTGACAAAAAACGCTTTGGTTACAATAAAAATTAACATCAATATGCTTGTTACATGAGGATTGGTTATTGGTGATGTATAATCCTTTTAATCAACATTTCATATCATGTAGATATTCATGAAGTTAAAACAGTTAATTTGGATTGCCGTGACGATTCTTACATTGGTATCAATATACTCTGTAGTTACATACCAGATCAACTTTGACCAATATCAAAGCCGAAGACTCCTACGAGATAATGAAAACTGTATAGAAATAATAAAACAAGAGTATCCAGAGTATCCCTACATTGAACTTGATGATGTGTACGAGATTGGTTCAGGAGAATATTCTGAACTAGTTCTTGAACATGATAATCTCACATCTAACTATTATCGTATGTTTTTTGCATTCAAGGAAGACCCCCAGAATAATACAGAGGGGTATATGTTGGCTGGGTTCATTACCGAAGAACTGGAATTATATGTTGTGTCAGAAGGAAGATACGCGCAAGCTAGCGCGGTATAGATTTAGATAATTTATATGCTTTTAGGCGTTTGTTATACTACGGGAAATTCAATATTCTTGTTACATGAGACAAGTAAATTTTGGTGCGTCCGCCGGGATTTGAACCCGGGTCATTAGCTTGGAAGGCTAATATTCTACCACTATACCACGAACGCGCAACACAGTTGAATACATGAGTAAAATAAAGGGTTTACTCCTCGACAGGGATCATGATCTCAGTATGCCAAGCCTCGGCACTATCCTCATCGATGAAGCTACCATAACTCAGGTTAAAATCATGAGGCTGATAAACCGCTTCAATACTGCACATTGTACTCGCAGGCTTTAAACCCTGATCTTCAATGTACTTGTAGAGTTGCTCATAATAGTATTCGATAGGCTGATGAGTACCAACGAAAACCAAGAAAGCCACCTTAATCTCAGGCATCATCTTAGTCTCAATACCCTCAACCTCTCTTTCAATCGGAATAATGACCTCTCGCCTGCACCCCGGTTCATCCTTAGGGTCATAGAATAGAATCATGTTAGGGTCACTAGGTCTAGCGTCCAGCTTATGGAGTTCTCCGCTGAGCTTTGCGCATTCCACGATCTCGTTTTCTCCCGGTTTAAGTGTCTTGTAAGCCACCAGTTCCTTGATGGTGGTTTTCAACCCAATTTTATCAATCATATTGAACCCATGTATATTTCGCAACTATTAATGCTTAGTATAACTGAATCGGCTTATCGAGACGGCTGAGAAGCACAATATTACTGGGCTCATGCTCATCGATCACATTATAGCTGCAACTAGCCGCCACCGCCTCACCAAACTCCTTGATCTCACTAAACCAAGCCATATCCTTGTAGCTAAACCGTGCCCGTGCTCCGCCTACACTCATAGCTGCCTTGGGCTCCATGTATGTTGCATTTCCTAACTCGGCTAACGCTCCATATTTCTCCGGACTATGCATATTCAGTTTGGGGACAAGCGTATTTCTGAGTACTGTTGGACACTTGAAGCTGTCCAGAAGCTCAACGCTCTCCAATACCTTATCCCATAAACCATGCTCCATGGGGCGACAAGTTTTCTCATACGTATCCTCATCCGGTGCACAGAGGCTCACATATAGTTGTGTAGGCTCACAGCTCAGATTCTCCAATACATCAGGACGCGTACCATTGGTAACAATAAACACAGACTTGAAGCCACGATCAAGATAAGCCCCCACAAGCTCCCCGAGCAACGGATACAATGT
>CALGBN010000365.1 GCA_937877765.1 Candidatus Bathyarchaeota archaeon
CTTTGTAGTCTAGAAGAGCTACATCACTCTGACCATTCCTCCTAATTATCCTCCTTATAACATAGGTTATCTTGGTGTGTTATCCTTGTGATGGTTTGAACTGAGCCATAGCGAGTGTATCCCTGTAGTTCCTGTGCGACGCCTGTTGCATCAAACCGTACCCATCCAATGTTCCTAAAATACGCCTCTGCCCAAGCATGCGCCTGCTCAGGTCTCACAGTCTGCGAGTGTCGAACAGGGTTAACGTGGAACCCAATTACGAGTCTCATGGGTATCTCGATGCTTCGAGCCATCAGGACCAGCGCAGAGTTATAGTGCATACAGACGCCTTCCCTGCTCTCGAAAAGGAACCATAACACGGGGTCAACGTCATCAGGCGCTGGGCGATATTCTAGGTTATAGTAGTAGTTTTCCTTGAGATAGGTTTCAATTGCTTTAATTTTGTAGTAATTTGAGTCGATTCCAGTTGTGATCTCTTTCGTCATGTTTACTATCTGGTTCTGGATCTCGAATGGGATCTGAAGATATTTGAGGTCATACTGGGTATAGGCGTCCTCCAATATATCGGCATCATATTCTTTTAGGTTGTAGGAGACCTTGTACTCGTTATTAATCTGGGTCTTTGTCTTGAACATGAAGCTGTCGGGGTAATATAATAGACTCTGATCGGTTTCGACTTGAATTGGCTCTGATGCTATTGGTATATAGTTATTGATCGGTGTGATGGGTGAGATGTAGATGGTTCTGGGTTCTCCGATATAGCGAATAGGAAGCACCTCTTGATTATAGTCTATTTCATGTTTGTCGTTTACAACCCAATTGCCATAGTAGCTGCTACCTGTTTGTACTCGGATATATGATGTACCTGTGGCACCTGTAATATTGAATAGTTTATTCTGTAGCCCACAGCTGGCGTTTAACTCCACGAGCTGAATATCGTCAACCTCGGTATCGATACCCCAATCGAGAGGAGAATCGCCTACGCCGCCTATCTCAGCTCCTGACTGGTTCATAAACGGTGGTCTCGGTAAGACTCGCTGTATAGGAACATCTGCAACGGTAGCTATTGCGGAGGAAAGTAAGATGAGAGACATTACTAGTACCGCATAAAGTTGTACCTCCCGTGCCCTCGCCATCATCTCCGTCCACCTTATTGTGCACTTTAGTCTATCTAATTGAATATAATACTAAACATTAGAACAAAAGATATTGCTCGTCAAGGAATCTTGATGAATCGATAATATAGGAAATATAATATTCCCGTTATCTGAGACTGTATAAAGGTCCTTTTTTTCAGATTAAAGCTATTTTGTAAAGATTTCTTTTCAATTAAAGTAAATAATGATGTCAAATAGTATTATCAATGTGAAAAACAAGTCCACCCTAACAATAACGTTACTAATCATCCTACTAGCCATAACTGCATACTATTACTCTAGTACACAATCAGACAACCCAACAAACAACCAAACCGATGACGACTCTTCTATAAAGATAGCAGTAACCTATGAAAAACTAGCAGAAAACGTAGGGCTCTTTCCACATCCAGTACCCGAGGGAAAAATTACTGCACTAGTTGCCATAGCAGAGAATGAAATCAACCAGTAATGTATTGACAATCATGTGCAGTCTTTTTATTGTAGTTATAAAACAGGATGAGATTTTCGGTAAAAACCGAAATTTTCGTTAAAAACCGAAAATCATATAATTGAGGGTGGAGAACAACAATACAAGTTGAACCTCAAAGCAACAAAATCATACCAAGTAGCAAAATATCTACTACTACACCAAGTCGCTAGTCAGACAGAGGTTTCACAATCCACCAACGTAGCCATAGGTTACGTAAACGAGGTTCTACACTACCTATCAGATCTAGACATAGTAAAAATCGAATACGGAGAAACCAGACTACAAAACTATGCACGACTACTTGAAAAAATCAGCATGGACCGACCCATGAAAAACCTCATACAAAAAACCATCAAACTACCAACATCCACAATAAAGGAAACAGAAAACACCCTACAACAATACTGCAATAGAAACCAGATACAATACGCGTTCACAGGCTACAGCGCCCTAAGGCACCTGTATGAATACCACATAAACTACCCAACAGTACAAATCTACACCCCACAGCCAAACGACCTATCAAACATCGAACAGGGCGAAGGCGTCGTACCCGTAAATATACTCAAACCCGACCGCCCCGACATAATGAAAAACACAACAACAATCAACAACGTACCTATCTGCGATAAAATACAGATAATAATCGACCTATACTCAAGTGGAGTAGGCAGAGACGCCGCAATAAAATATTACAGGGATACCATATGGAAACACGAAACCTACTAGCAGAACACAGCTACAAGGAACTACAAGACCTACTATTATGGTTCCACCACCAAGGACCTAGACCTATAATAATTGGCGGCTGGGCTGTGTACCTCTATAACCCCTACTTAGGTTCAGTGGACATAGACCTTGTCGGCCCTAGCATGGGTGGGTTATTTGATGCAACACTAGAAGGTTTTGAGAGAGAACGAGGCTACCAAGCAGTAACCACTGGACCCGCCTATCTTGGAACCTCTTTCCGTAAACCAATCTATCGGGATGAACTTGTGATAGGTTATATGGAGATTGATGCTTGTACCTATGAGAATGATCCTCGGGTATTCCACGAAGACCATGAGAAGATTCTACCATACTCGTTGTGTGGGCGACCCGAGTTCCTAACAGAGGTATCACTTGGACAGAATCTTGAAGCTAGAATACCTGTAAAATCCTTACTGTTTCTGTATAAACTCAAAGCATTAAGAGACAGAACTTATGATCTTGAAGTCGGTAGGGCTGTGCTCGGAGCCGAGCGAGTCGCGTGGCTTGAGGCAAAGATAACCAAAGATGGCTCGGATTTGATTAGCCTCCTTGAACCTAAACCGATGGGTGCTATTGTAGAGCAAATATTTGATCCGAACATAGTGAAGAATATTGTTGATGAATACGATCTGGGCTTCTGTTATGAGAGTATTGAGTCATTACCAGATATGAGGGAATCCTGTAACCAGTACCGAAACATAGAACCTACCCTGGTTAGAACATGGACCTCTAATCTCTTAGAGCAAATAGAATAACAAACAAAGGAGTTTCAAAACCCAACAAATTATACGACACCTAGGAACCTATCCATAGATTTTCCCTACTAATATGTGCTTGAATCCCGTTTGAGGCTTCTACCGTGTCTATATGCGTGTCAGGTGCTGAGAAGTCTACTGTAATGGCTAACTAGAACTCCATCCACAGACAAAAATGCCTGTTACATGAGACTAGTAGATAGTAAGGGTGCTCAGTTTACATTATGTAAACTATTGAAAATAAGCTCTAAAAAAGAGGCTATTGAAGTGAAAATAAGCCATTTTAGAGTTTCTTTACCGTCGTATTAATAATCAAAAATATACATATTCTATAAATCGCAAGTGCATAATATTAGTAAAATAGAACATACTCAGAGTTGATATTCATCGGTGAACACCTCGTTGAAGAAAGGAACACTTACTTCACTCGGTACTTACCTTCTTGCACTGGTGGCTACAATGGTTCTTTTCAAGGTATCGATGTGGATACCTGGGGTACTTGAACAACTTAGATACACGGATATCTGGAGTCTTGTTTATAATTCTCATCGCAGGAAGGCTAGTATCGTCTTGATATTGGTGTTGGGTTTCTACCTTTACACGATTAAGAAGAAGGATTCTCAGAAAGCTCTTTTTGGATCGATTTTGTATTTTTTGCCAACGTTCAGCGTCTTTCTAGTGGGAATGGCTCTTACTTTTACGGGAATAGAGATCGTAGCAAATACTGTTTATCAGACACTATTTGATATGGGGATAGATAGTAACTTGTTTTTAGATAGATTGCTTAGTCGCACGTATTATGTGGGTGAGTTCTTCTTCATACCTTACTGGTTGTATGTGATTCTTTTTTGGTCTGGAGAGGACTGGTACGCGATATTCCCGTTAAGGGATGAGTTCGGGGCGTTTTTCATATTGCTTGGGTCTCTGGTTATGTTTCTTGGTGTATCTGAGTGGATCGAGGGAAAAATCATGAACATAGGATTAGTTAGAACGGGGATATATCGAGTGATCCGACACCCCCAGTACCTAGGATTCATATTATGGGGATATGGAGTAATGGTTTATTCCACTCACAGGCAGGCTCCCTTCCAACACCCCATAGTTCCTACATTGAATTGGGTACTCAGCTCGTTAATGGTAGCGAGTGTAGCGCTTGTTGAGGAAATGGAGCTCAGAAAAAGCATTGAAGAGTACAACGAGTATTCCGAGAACACTGCTTTCCTTATACCGATGCCTAGGTTTATAAGAAGAAACCTTGCTAGATCATGGAAGAAACTATGGAATGGGGATTTTCCGTCAACGCTGAGAATGATAGGAGTTACACTCGTAATCATATACTCACTGATACTACTCCCAGGATTGTTATATGGGAATATTTACCGGTATGAAGATTTTATCGAACTAGGAAAAACAATCGATTTTTATGAAATATTATCGGGGCTAGGATTCTAATGCAATGCGTGCACATTTTGAGACTAACTACGGTTACCCTAGTAATCATATATTCTAACAATCTAGCCTTGTTCGAAAGTGTGTGTAGGGATAAAATCATCGCCCGCGCGCGCGATGCAGGTGGACAGAAATACTCTGATTTTATCAATGAAAACATTGAGTCATTCAAATACACATAATTAATATCCAAATAATCCTTTGTTATACTGCGGGAAATTCAACCTGCTTGGTACATGAGACTTGATTATTTTTGGTGTAAGTGTTTTTTACTTGTTACAGTGAATAATATTTAATGGAAAAGAAAGGATTGTTGACTTTTTGTTTTGGTGTGGTTATTAGTTATCTTGTATTTTTTTACATTGTGTTTGATGCGGGTAATCAAGATTCAGCTTCATACATGTTGGTTGATAAGAAGTTCTTTTCTGAGATAAACGAGACAAGGATCGTGGAATATGATAATTTTTCTGTCTCTTTCAGTGTAGTTAATTATTGGACAGTAGCCGATTTCCATCCTGTTTCAGGTCTAACTGCTCTGCCATATCTGGTTAACTTCTCAATAGTAAATAAAGTTGATAGCATTCAATGGGTTGATTCTGTCTCTGAGTATTATCAGGTTTATGTGTATAATGAGACAGGTGTGGTTGGGAGAACTATCTTAGTAAATGATTCTAGTGTTGACGTGATGGGTGTTTTTTTAGCTCCTTTGGGACGGCATGAGGTTTCTTCACTTTGGTATGGTAAAGTAGGTGGAAATCGTTTACCTGATGGTGTTTATGAGTTCAAGGTTTTTTCCGTTGTCGAGGGAGAGGAGATAGTTTTTGACTGTATGGTGTTTACGGTTGAGACGAAGCAGGTTAAGATTCGTAAAAACCTTGTTTCCTAATTTTTGGGTGATATAGAATAGTACAATCTCTTTGTTGTACTATGGGAAATTCATTATCATTGTTAAAGGGTTTTCTGATGTTGTATTTCTTGTT
This sequence comes from Candidatus Bathyarchaeota archaeon, assembly GCA_937877765.1. Taxonomy (GTDB): domain Archaea; phylum Thermoproteota; class Bathyarchaeia; order TCS64; family TCS64; genus RBG-16-57-9. The sequence goes on from CALGBN010000365.1 coordinate 5,564, forward strand.
CTAAAACTTAGTATTAAATTCTCTCGAATGAAACAATAATAGAGGCAATAGGGCATCAATTTGGTTTACTGGGGGAAAAAACTGTTTAGAAAAATATCAAGACTCTACAAAACGAGTATAATAATACTAATTGCAATAATCGGCTTATCCATCAGCCTTGATTTTAAGCTACACCCCGGACGATATGAAAACTATTCCGCCTTCACCATAGAACTCAACTGCACATTACCCACTCCACTAGAAAAGATGAATATAATCTCTGTCGGAAATGGAACCGCCACAGAAGCCGAGATTATTGAATTAGCGGAATCGTTGTTTCAGATGAATAACATAACCAAGAACTACGAAGATAACTCGATAATTCTAAGATCAGGTGAAAAAAGCCTACGATACTACCAAACAGATTACATAAAATACCGAGACCGAGCATATGACCGAGATGAAATCGTTGAAGGAAACAAGACACTGTTAACTCAACTCTCTTCCGAGTTCTTAGACTCACTTGATGAATACTGGAAGCTTCCACCGGGTGATGAGGTAAGATTTGAGCGAATGGAGTTCCATGATTATAGCCGAAGGGGTGCTGGTTTTGTTGCATCTCAGCCATGGTATGTGAATTATCGCCATTACCTGAATGGTACACCTGTTCTTGCTTTGAATGCCGAGTTTAATCTAGGGTTTGCTGATGGTAGAATTGTTTACGCTGATATTTCACGGATAAACACAGCTAGTATCTCTGATGTTACTATTTTCAAGACTCCTATGGATGCAATTCAGGAGGCTTTCCCCGGAGCCATCTTTGCG
>CALGBN010000366.1 GCA_937877765.1 Candidatus Bathyarchaeota archaeon
ACAGCTCAGAACCCTTCTGAGGAACAAACACTTCACTATCTATTATTGGATAATAATACTGCAACCATTTTTCAATCAAATACCCTGTTGGAAACCAAGCCCACCCTTCTTCATCTTTCAAAGGGTCATGCCTTTGACAAACATCAGAGACCGCCCTCAACAAAGCAAACTTGTAGGTAGTATCCGTGGCGTCTCGCTCTAATATCTGGTTCAAATCTTTTATAGAGAACTCAGTCAAGTCTCACACTTGTTTAAACTCTTCTCTATTGATTTATAATATCTATCAGATTTTTGTATCAGTTCAAGTAAGAAATCATCTATAGTAACGCCTTTTTCTTCTGATTTATCCATTAGAATATCATACAATTCTTCTGGGATTATTATTTTAGGCATCAATTAACTCTGAAAATATTCGTTTATAACCCCAGTGCATCATACATCAGTATCCTGAATCCTTACTAGAATAGTCACCTAACTATGCATTCTAACTCGCCCAATTCATTTTTGATTCTATCCTCATCACAGTGATTGATGCTCCACATGGAGGCATGCATGTGAGAGAATACATATTCACAGACCACGAAAGGGAGCTACTCAAACAATGGCTACAGACAGGAAAGGAGACCAAACCAACCCAGAAACTCTTCACAAGGATACGAAGAATCAACCAACACCTAGTAGACGACCTGAAGCTATTCCTAAGCGTAAGAAAAAGGCTCAACGCATAACAACGCTGGCGGTTACACGTATCAAAGGGCTCCCTAAAGTAACACATAGAAGAAAGAGGCTTGACACCCACACCATCAAAATCAACTACATCAAACGACTCGAAGACCTCTGGCGACAAATAGACCCCCTCCTCAGCGACCCAGAAACCCTAAACCAACTAAACACACCAACCTACACACTAACAAAAACAGGAAAACTCCAATTCAACCACCCAGAAAACACCCACGACGACACCTTCTGGGCAATCGCCCTAGCCGCACACCAAACAACACAACAAACAAGCAACACACCAATATTCAGATAGATGTTCGGTAAACACCGAACAGTTCGGTAAAAACCGAACACCCACTTCTCAATAACTATCAATAGCTATCTTTTCGATCCCAATAAAATGCTTGATGTTTCTTGTTAGTATTTTTTCTCCAATTGACCGAGCTATACCCGCTATCATTGCATCCTGAGAGTCAATGATTTCACCTTGTTTCCTTTTATCCCCATAGATACGTCCAGCCTCAATTGATGCTATATAATCTAAAGGTAGGAAAGGCAGCGAATCCAATACTTCATGTATCTTTTCTTTTTCCTCTAATGGTTTTGAACTAAGCGATAATCCTATGTTTAACTCAAACACCGTAGGAGCCGTCACCAAGAGTGGTGTATTATTTTTCTCGATTTCCTGTGCTTTAGCTATGGCTTCAGGGTTATTTCGCATAATATCAACGATAAAACAGGTATCAGCTATCATGAAGCCTCAACCGAACCCATTTTTCTTAATAAACTCTTGTTGCCTTCATCTCGAAGTATATTGATGTTTTCCATCATCTCTTCTGCTTCTTGTTCAGAAAGAGTTCCCGCTAATTCAAGTATTGACCTTTTCTGCGTAAGTCTGTTTATAACTTGCGTAAAGCTCTCGTTCGGCTTCTTTAATGAAGCAAGTCTTTGATATGCTTCCTCAGATATGGATATGTTTTTTGTACCCATATGCATCCGTGTGGGTATGTGTGTGTATCTACTTATAGGTTTCTAAACTAAAGCTTCCTTCCGACCCCAAGCACGTACCCGAAGTACTTCTTTGTCTCCTTGTCCCAAATCAGCGCACTTATGAAAAGCGTAATATGAAAGCATAAATTATTCATAATGATGCAGTTAAAAGAAAAAGCTGCCTATATCCTAGGAACAATTATCGTAATATATGGAGCCTTTGCTGGAAAAGACCTCACCAATATGCCTGAAATATTTGAAGGAGTTGTATTCTTAATGTTTTTTCTGAGTATCTTCATTGTCTTTTACTATATTAACGCCAGAGGCAAAGGAGACTGGCACCCAGAACCCGCACACGGGGCTTAAAACCGCTCACGTGTCTCATGTAACAATGATATTGAATTTCTCGCAGTATAACAAACGTGTTTTGGTTTTATTATCTGCTTTGTGGATTATTAGGATAAGCTTATAGATCAAAGCATCAATAATACAATTGATGGACTGGAAAGAGGCCGATGAGAGGCTTATCAGACGAGGAGAACTCATTCTGGACCTAGAATCACTCCAAAACCACCACGAAGAACTCGAAGAAATGAACAAAGGCAAAAGAGGGCCCCACTACAAGATCGCAGACACATACATCCACCTCCTCGCCGCCATCAGATACCTGTCTCTTATACACATCTGACGCTGCCGACGAATTAGACGGTGTAGATCTCGGTGGTCGCCGTATCA
>CALGBN010000367.1 GCA_937877765.1 Candidatus Bathyarchaeota archaeon
TCAAGCAGAAGACGGCATACGAGATGTAGAGAGGTCTCGTGGGCTCGGAGATGTGTATAAGAGACAGCAATAACGCCCTTGGCTCACGCATTATAGCGAACCGATGATTTTATCCCAATATATCCCTAATTTATTATCATGTCTGAATGGCACTATGTTAAGGATGTAGAGAAGGCAAAAGCTGACACGTTCTGTGAAAAAGCAATGAAGAAACACCCCAATCGAATCTACAAGATAGCTACAGCAAGATCAAATAATCCTGGAATGACAGCCGTCTATTATAGAGAAAAATAAACTAACCTACTCTTTTGTTCAAGTTGGATCAGATATTCATTAGAAATATTGATCAAATAATAGAATTAGAGATTGATCCATAGTTACTCATATTTTCTCTACCCCTTCATACAAGTTTGAAAGATGTCCAACTCCTTATCTCTCATAGACACTTGGGTAAAAGCAGCTGTAGAACATAACACAGTTAAAATCAGATACTATAGTGGACCAATAAAAAACGAGATAACAGACCGAGAAATAGAACCCGACTTCATCATAGCAAATGATAACTGGAGAGACTTTGGCTGTGGGGGTTTCTGCAGGCTACGAAATCAGCCTAGAGTATTCAATATAGAAGGAATACTAGACTGGAAAATAACAGAAAACAAGTATACCCCTAACCCCAATGGAAGATGGAGAGAATTAAAAGCCTATTATCAAAGAAATAATCTCGATAAAATCCAGCCACTTTAAAGACTAGGCTGATGGATCAACCGCCAGATAATTGATTATAATAGCAGACAAGATCCCTACTAGCCCTAAAACAGCACCAATCATCCAAAACTCACCCACCATTAGAATATATCCCCCAAGAACTGCACCCAGTACGCTACCCAGAGAATCAGCAGCGGAGCTAAGAGACATCATAGAACCCCGCAAATCAGGTAACTGTTCTAATGAAAGACTCTGACCAGCGTTCCTACGAAAACCAGACATCACACCCATAACAAGAATCACTGTAATGGAGACCCAAAATAACCCAATCAGCATATAGAAAACCGAGAATAAGCCAGTAAGGAAAAAGCTGACTACAGTGACCTTCTTCCGCCCATACCTGTTTATGAACCGTCCGCTGGATAATACTCCGAGAATAAAGCTAAACGCAATACCAGATAAGACAAGAGAGCCCCATGTTTTTGATAACTGGAAAAATTCACGATAAAAGGTAACACCATACGAGATTACACCCTGCCAAGTAGCCTTAGCAAGCAAGCCACCAAAGAGACAAGCAATAACAGACTTGTTAGATACAAGTCGTCTAAACCCATCTATAACCGAATGCTTACCTCCACGTATCATCTCTCCCTCTGTGGGTATTCCAAAAAAGCATAATGCAAAACCGAGAATAGCCAAGGGTAACATATAGAACTGAAAAGCTGCTCTCCAGTTATTATTCTGGGTTAAGTAACTCAATACAGGTCCTCCGACAACGAAACTGGATGCGTTTCCAGCGATAAAATACCCTGTTGCATTAGCTCTCTTTTCTGTTGGTATGTGTTTTCCTATTAATGCAAATGCCATAGGGCTAACCATGGCTAACCCGATTCCCGATAAACTGTAGGCAATGAGTATGGTGGTGTAGTTGTTTGCTATGCTGCAGCCTGTTCCTGATATTATGAGAAAGGTTAATCCTGTTAGTAGTAGTGTCTTGTGTTTGATTCTTATGCTTAGAAGACCCATGGTGATGGCTGTAATGAGGGTTAGTAAGGCAGCTGTTGTTCTTATCTGAGCCATTGTTCCAAGAGGTGTGTTAAAGCTTTCTGAGATTTCTATGAGGAGGAGACTCAAGATTGTTTCAGGTGGTTGCGTTGCGAAACCAGCTAGAACAAGAGAAGGAAGAAACAGTCTAGAGAGGTCCTTCTTTTGTTGAGCCATATTTTGCTATCTCGTTTATCATAATTTAACAGTATTGAGAAAAGTTTGTTTTTCATTTTATACCATTCCTTTTGATAAAAAAAAGAGAGTGTTATGAGAGCAGCATTTCTCCAGTTAAAACAACATGATTAGATATGCAAGGTGCCCCAACCATGTATTCTCCTGAGTGCATTGTTGACGCAAATACGATTATCTGAGTTGCATCACCAGAACCAGATACAGTTGCATAATCGCCTGTTCCACTAGTGATACTCCAAGTCCCTTCAAACTTTCCAGTCCAAGGACCAATCCACTCCAAAGGACCGAGAACCACCTCGATATATAGATCTCCGTTTCTACCAGTCAATGTATATGATGAAACCATAGAGAAATCATCACCCATATCATAGTCGTCATGAACTATTCCTCCATCTGTAAATGCTCCAGTAAGACTCCATCTCCCATCGTTGTATCCAACACCCTCAGCATCCCATGGTCCCTGTTTAAAGATACATTTGAACCTCACCGTATCAGGGTTTTTAGCGCCCGAGACAAAGATAGTTCCAAATAAGACCAATAAGATGACGATAAGCTGTATTTTCAGGATCCTGTTTTTCATTTCCTTTTCTCCTCAGTTTTCTTAGTTTCTCCTATGGTAGCTCCATAGGAGTGATTCAATCATTGAAAACAGGTTATATTACGAAAACTATTGAACGTTTAGAAGAAGTATAAACGAAGTATTAGTTATTTAGAGATATTTCACCTGATTCAAACAGTTGAGCAAAATAAACAAAATGCGAGGGTTTTATGCACTCTAGCTCTGAATAAAAAGAA
>CALGBN010000368.1 GCA_937877765.1 Candidatus Bathyarchaeota archaeon
TTTTTCAAGCAGAAGACGGCATACGAGATGTAGAGAGGTCTCGTGGGCTCGGAGATGTGTATAAGAGACAGGTGGCTGCTACCGGAGCCCCCATCAAGTTCATCGGCACGGGCGAGAAGGTGGAGGACCTTGAGGCTTTCGACCCGGGCCGGTTCATAGGCCGCCTCTTGGGCATGGGGGACATAGAGGGGCTCGTCGCCAAGGTCAAGGAGGCTGAGATGCCGGTCTCGGAGAAGGACGTGGTGGCGATGCTCAGCGGAAAGTTCAGCCTCCAGGACATGTACAACCAGTTCGAGGCAATGCAAAACATGGGGCCACTCCAAAAAGTACTTGGAATGATCCCCGGTTTCAGCTACCAACTACCAACCGATGAGGTGGAAAACGCGGAAGAGCGTCTCAAGAACTGGAAGGTCATAATCCAATCCATGACTCAGGAAGAAAAGGAAGACCCCAAGGTGCTGAACCGTAGCAGAATCCAGCGCGTAGCGCGTGGAAGCGGCCGAGACGAGCGAGAAGTAAGAGAACTTATAAAACAGTATAATACTATGAGGAAAATGCTCAAACAGATGAAGGGCAGCCGAAGGATGAGGCGCCAAATGCCTTTCAAGATACAATGAGGAAAGAAAAATGGCAAAGAGTAAAGGAATACGGAGAAAGAGCAGGAGCGCCCTAACTAAAAAAGTCAGGGACAAAGGAAGACTCCCACTTAGCAGACTACTTACTAGTTATGAGGAAGGCGAGAAAGTCGTCATCAACATCGACCCAGGCATCCACAAGGCAATGCCACACAAAAGATACCAAGGTAAGGTTGCCACAATCGTGGGACAGCGGGGAAAAGCTTACGTAATGGAGATCCCCCAGCGGAAAACAGTCAAAACAATTATCACCACCGCGCACCACATTAGAAAGCACAAGGATGCATAACCATGTCAGTAGCTGAAAAAAGGGAGATCACAGTCGCCGAAGCGCGTAAACTATTGATGGATAAGGCCGAGGAGCTTGACCCCCTTCAGCGCAGGGTATTGGAGTATACGATTAGGTTCAGTAAGCTGGATAGCACATCGGCGGGGGAGCTTACAGAGAAGCTCATGAAGGAAGCGGATATTGACCGTGGGTTGGCTGTTCAGATGGTTAACGCTATGCCTGAGACTGTTCCCGAGATCAGAACCTTCCTTGGAAGGCAACGTATCATCGCCGAAGATACTTTAAACAAGATTTTAGATATAATTGATAAATACCGGGTAGAAGAATAACTACCTAGAGTACATCCCTAGAGGTAATGCACATTGTATAGAGAGCCTAAAAAGTATGAAGAATACGCTTACGTCCTAGATTATCTACCACACGGACGACCTGGGGCTCCACGGACATCGCATAGCGCACAGGGAACACTCCAGTTATTGGGTAATGAATACTTCACGCTGTTAGAGGCTACGCCAAGGGACGATGCAGAGTACAATATCAGAGACAAGATATTCGTGGGTAAGGGAGACAGAGCCCTAGTAGACCATATTCTTGGACGAATCGCCTATGATGACTTGACATCATCTGCGAAAGCTGAACTACCACAAGCCATAGAGATAGTGGTTCGTGAGAACGAGAAGCGGTTCATCGACTTTATTAATGATAGCCCTAGTTTGACGCCGCGTATGCATAGTCTTGAGCTTATTCCGGGTATAGGTAAACGCTTGATGTTCCAGATACTGGAGCTAAGGGAGCGTTACCCATTCGAGAGCTACGAGGACCTGAAAGAGCGCACAAGCCTTAGCGACCCAGTGAAGTTGATCTCGCGCAGGGTTTTGAAGGAACTCAGCGAGGAAGAGAAGTACTACATCTTTACTCGTCCAGTCTAGCGTGGAACAAACACGGTAAACATGGTTTATCCCGTAGATAACCCCGTTTGTTTGCATTATCTTTTTAAGAATCCTCTTGGCTAGTGTGATAGACTAACAATGAAAGCTGCCGACTATAAGTATAAGAAAAATATGGCGTACACTAGGCGCAAGTACATGGGCGGTATCCCCGGTTCAAAGATCGTAAAATTCACCATGGGGAACACAAGCAAGGACTTCTCACACAGAGTAGAACTCGTAAACATCAAGGATGTCCAGATAAGACACAACGCCTTAGAGTCAGCGCGTATCGCGGCAAACAGGGTTATGGAGAAATTCGTCGGCAGAGATAACTTCATGCTGAAGATAGTCCCCTATCCACACCAGATCATAAGGGAGCACAAGAGGGTTAACGTCGCACAGGCGGACCGATTCCAGGAAGGAATGAAGAAAGCCTATGGTAAGCCTACATTTGTAGCGGCCAGAATAAGCAGTAAACAGACTATCATCGTTGCTGAGGTAGACAAACGAAACGTAGAGCATGCGAAAACTGCTCTTAAACGTGCATCTGCAAAGTTCCCTAGTCCCTGTAGGATCGTTGTATCCGAGATTTAATCCCCGTTTTTGGGAACCATTTTTACTTATTGTCACTTGATTCATTGGTGATTAGGCTTGTATGACTTAGAGTTAGAGCGCGTGGTCTCAGAGATAAAAAAACGTGAAGCAGATAAGGTTCTTCTACAGCTTCCTGATGGTATGCGTCCATTCGCGTATCAGCTTGTGGATGCAATCGAGAAATCAACAGAGGCTACAGTGTTTCTCAGCGGAGACTCATGTTACGGAGCATGCGATATTGCTCTGACTCAGGCAAAGCAGCTTGATGTTGATTTGATTGTTCATTATGGGCATACTCCTATGGTGAAGCACCCTGAGATGCCTGTGATCTATGTTCATGCAAGTATCGATGTGAACGTGGATAAGATGGTGGAGGAGGTTCTCCCCAGTCTCAGTGAGTACAAGGTGATCGGGCTTACCACTACGGTTCAGCATACGCATCAAGTCGATGAGATGAAGCGAAAACTTGAGGAAAAGAGAGTCAATGTTCAAGTGGGCAAGGGTACGGGTAAGACACCTCTTGACGGCCAGATACTGGGGTGCAGCTACATGACGGCTATCAACATCATGGACAAGGTAGATGTTTACCTCTATATTGGCGGAGGAAGGTTCCATCCCACCGGAATAGTCATGAGCACAGGCAAACCCGTTATCGTCGCTAACCCTTACAATGGTCAAATTTCCAAAATCAGCGAAGACGATTTGATGGATGTAGCCAAGCGTAGAGTGGCTGCCGTTACAGTTGCTAGGAATGCGAAGAAGTTCGGTATTCTGGTCTCATCAAAGCCGGGTCAGAACAACTTTGAGAAAGCCGTGGAACTCCAGAAAGGACTCAAGGAACAAGGGAAGGAAGCAGTAATCATCTACATGGACGAGATCAAGGCAGACCATGTGAACAATTACAGTGAACCAGAGATACTTGTGAACACGGCGTGCCCAAGAATAGCAATTGATGGCATAGATGGAATAGATAGGCCTATGTTGACTATCAACGAGACAGAAGTAGTGCTTGGGACTCGGACTTGGGAGTCTCTTTGGGGTAACTCCTACATGGAGTAACCGCGATGTTTAATACAAACGGGTAAGGATACACATTGATCAATTAGGATCACATCACATTCAAACAAAAAGTGTCTATGGGGGGCAAAACCATGGACCGAATAATAGATACACAGGAAAGAGAATAATGCCAAAAAAGAATGAACTGGAAAAAAAGGTTTTTCCAGGCGAAAAACTAGCCGTCATAGAGGAATACAACGACGGCCCAGGAACGTATCAAGAAGAAGGAGAAATTCGTTCTACAGAGATAGGTGAAACCAAACTCGACTCTGAGAGACGAGCTGTTTTCATTAAGAAAGCTACACCAGAGGTAATCACTCCTGAGAGGGGTATGGAGGTTATCGCTGAGGTGGGTAGTGTGGCGCGTAAGGATGCTCGTATTGATATCTTCATGATGGATGGACATCATATTCACCCAAGCTACAGCGGGGTTGTCCACATCAGTGATATCAGCAGAGATTACGTTAAAAACATCGATATAGCTCTCAAGAGCGGAGATATCATTAAGGGTAAACTGGTTAACGTCGTGAACCGGCTTAATCAGACGAGTCTTGAGGGTTCAGAGTATGGGGTTATCTATGCTTACTGCAGTCGATGCGGTGGAGTCTTGGAGATGAAACAGAACAAGTTGGTTTGCCCCGACTGTGGAAGAATTGAGAGAAGAAAAACGGCTAAAAGCTATGGAACGGAGAAACTGGTATGAAGATCAATATAACAAAACGCGAGGAAGGCTTCGTAGAGTTTGATTTCAGTGGAGAGGGACACACATTACTGAACCTGCTCCAGTCAAGCCTCATCGAAGACAAGAACGTGGAGATGGCTGGATACAGCAAACCCCACCCATTGATGGACAGAAGCAGGCTTTTCTTGAAACTCAAGAAGGGGGACGATGTTCTTGAAGTGGTTAAGAAGGCCAGCGAGAACGCTGACGGTAAACTTGACGAGTTTCTCGGAGAGTTTGAGAAAAGCCTATCAGAGTTCTAATCCTTTTCTATTTTTAGGTAAACACACTGAAGCAAGTGCATATTTCTCAGGTCAAACCAGAGTTCAGATCAATAGGAGTAACTGCCCATAGGATAAACGAGAAACTTCTGATTGTGGGCGTGGTTTATCGGGGAAAAGACATCATCGATGGCGTGGTTTCTCGGGTTACTAGTGTTGGGCTTGGCGATGGGATCGCGGATATGCTTTGCGAGTCCAAGCATCATGGTCAAGTTAGGATTATCATACTGGATGAAGCCATGCTCCCAGAGCCTGTTTCCGTGGAGAATCTTTGGGAGGAAACAGAGAAACCAGTTTTATTGTTCTCGAAGAGCATGGAAGTTGATCCAAAGTATCTTTTTGAGTACAAGGAACGGGTGGTTCGAGCTGCTGGAATAGATGAGGACTCAGCGAGACGTGTACTTGATAGAATATACTGTGAATCAGGCATTGAAGCCATTAGAATGTCGGATATTATTCTAAGGAATATAGTTAGGCTGCACAACGTTTAATAGTAGTTTATTCGCGATAACTTGCGGATTGGTGGTTTCAAGGTGAAATTTTGTCCAGAGTGTGGGGCTTTCTGTCAAGCAGACACAAGCAAAAAGTGCTATGTTTGCCCCAAGTGCGGGTGGGAGGAGCCTCTGGAAG
>CALGBN010000369.1 GCA_937877765.1 Candidatus Bathyarchaeota archaeon
TTTCAAGCAGAAGACGGCATACGAGATGTAGAGAGGTCTCGTGGGCTCGGAGATGTGTATAAGAGACAGGTGTAAGCATCTTCTACTACAGCCACTTCTATCACATGGTAACCGAGAGACCAGCAGGATTACTTGTGGAGCCTGACGGAAAACCAGTCTTCCTCGGTCCGTTGCTGGAGGCGGATCACCTCAGATTACAGACTCCATTGATAGGAGATTGTTACACATATCTGGACTATCCCGGTGAGAAGCATCCAATAGAGCGTTTCAAGGAATGGCTCACCGAGCTAGGGTATGGAAAAGCAAAGATTGGCACTGATAACCCTGCTGGGGCAGGTGGCACCATGGGGTATACGGGTCCCAAGCTGAATGAGTTGATGAAGGAGGCAGAGTTTGTAGCTGATGGACAGTATCTCTGGAATGTCAAGCTCATCAAGAGCAGTGAAGAAATAGAGTTAATCAAGGAATCAGCCAAATGGGGCAACCTCGCTCACACATATCTCCAAGAATACACCAGACCCGGATTATACGATATGGAGGTAAGGCTCCTAGCAACGCTGGAAGCCACATCAGCTATGCGTAAGACACTGGGCTCCGAGTATCAATCCATCAAAGGAAGAGCAGTATCCGCCGGTTTCAGAGGACAAGTAGGCTGGAAATCAGCCATTCCCCATAGCATCGACTTAAACAGACCCATCAAGGACGGCGATGTATTGGTCACAGGTGCAGGCGCTGACATAGGCGGCTATGGTAGCGAACTTGAGCGGGCCATGATCGTTGGTGAGCCTACCGCGAAGATGGAGAAGATGTTCAAGACTATGTGCAGGGCTCAGGAAGCCGCAGCAGAAGCTCTCAAACCGGGAAATACCTGCGCTGATGTGGATAAGGCTGCGAACAAGGTAATCAAGGATGCCGGTTACTGGAGTCTGGTAAAACATCATACTGGGCATGGTATTGGTTTGCTTGGGCATGAGCCGCCATATCTTGATCAGGGAAACGATAAGGTACTTGAACCGGGTATGGTGGTGAGCCTTGAGCCGGGTATCTATGAGCTTGGATACGCTGGCTTCAGACACAGCGATACCTTGGCTGTGACCGAGGATGGATGCGAGTGGATAACATATTATCCAAGGGACATCGAGTCCCTCACAATCCTATAGGTTCTCTTGTAGCCAATCCAATACTTTTTCCTGTAAAGGAATCCTGTGCTCACTGAATCCATGGTCTGCTCCGTCTACAAGGCTCCAACTCTTGGGTGGTGTAGCTTTCTCGTAGAGTGCTTTGCAGTCATCAGGGTTGGTTACGTTGTCCGCTGAGCCCACTATCACTAATACAGGTGCCTCTATGTCAGCTATTTTTTCCATGGGGTTCAGCTTTTCTGCAGCCTCCATCATACTCTTCCTGTACTCAGACTCATCCCCATAAGCTAGCTTGCCTTTCGCCATTCCAACAAATATCGGGAAAATGTTGTCAATGACCTCTGATGAAAGCCACTTGGATATATCTGAAGCGGGGCTCATCAGAACACCAGCCTTGATAGACTTGTCCTTATGCATCACGTTACTCAGGGGTACAGCTCCCATGCTATGTGAGACGAGTCCAACCTTTTCAGAGTCAACGTAGCTCTGTGATTTCAGGTACTTGACCGCGTCCTCGGTGCTGGGGGCTAGGTTGCTGAAGCTGTAGGTTCCTTCGCTACCCCATGCGCCTTGATAGTAGAACACGAGTACTGCTATGTTGTTTAGTGCTAGGTGTTCTGCAAGGTCCATATTTTTGGTGTCGCCGGGGTAACCGTGGCATATTGCTACCGCGGGGTATTTTCCATCCTCTGCTGGTCTGTAGGTTCTTCCACGTAGGCTGTGTCCGTTGCTATTGAATTTGATATCCTCTACTATTATCGCCAATTTCACTCTACTCTCCATACGTGTTACTACCTTAACAATTTTAACAGCCAAACACCACTGGTACAACGATGGGGAAGCGCATCACCAGCAAGTTCAAGCCACAAAACAAGTGGGTACGCGAGATGGTCGAAGGCGACCCACACGTAGCATCAACACTAGACGTAACCAGCGACATGCTCAAGCTACAAGCACCCAGCCAAAGCCTTTGTAGTGTCTGTAAAGGCGGTAAGATGCTCTGCGGTAAAACCACGTGCCCCATCATGGCAAGATTAGGCGCATTTAGTTCAATGTTTCAGAGTATAAAGGGCACTGAGATTGATGGCAGTAGTCCTCCAAGCGTATTCGTTGGGCGATTTGGGTATCCTTATGTTCACATTGGTCCACTTTCTCCTACGTTTTACGGTAACACCGAGATACTAGATGCTCCTGAGCAGTGGTTCGGTAAGAGCATTGACGAGATCATAGGCTACAGAAGCCAACTCATCAGGGGAATGACCCCTGTAAACGTCAGAAAGCCTTGGAAGGCAGGTAAGCTTCTTGATCAGACCCGTGAACTTAGCCTCGCTGAGCATTATGTGGAGACCGAGATGAAGCTCACGAAGAAGCCTACCAAGCGTTTCTACATGAATGGCGATATTCAGCCTATTGGTCCAACTGCTCCACTGGAGAACGTGGATATCGGGTACATTAAGTGGAACAGGCATATGGAGAAATACCACTATGACACTGATTTGAAGGCGGCTCCGGCAACTATCAAGCTATTCGAGAACGATGTACCCCTAAGCAACATCATGCGTGCCTTCAGTATGGGCAACTTTGGAATAGAGAAAAATAGACGATTGGTGCCTACCCGTTGGAGTATTACAGCTGTCGATGACTTGCTGGGTAAGCATCTAACCAAGAAGATCAAGGATTATCCTTTGATTAATCACTATGAGGTCTACGAATCAAACTACATCGGCAACAGATTTGAGATACTGTTGATGCCTGACGCATGGTGTTATGAGGCTTATGAGGCATGGTATCCACGCACCCTATGGAACCCAGACGAGGAAGAAGTAGCAATAGTCACCGACTGGGAACCATGGAAAGGACGCAGCAAATACGCCTCAATGGGAGGCTGCTACTACAGTGGTAAATTGGCTGTGCTTGAAGATCTAGAAGAACGAAAACGACAAGCCAAGGTATTCATCTTCAGAGAAGCCTACCCCGACTACATTCTACCTGTAGGCGTATGGCAGGTAAGGGAAAACTGCAGAAACGCAATGCGGCAAGAGCCAAGGAAATTCGAGACCATGAACGAGGCACTGGACTACACAATGAGCAGGCTCAGTATCCCCTTGAAACGATGGATTGAGGCAGGGCCGCTCCTCAAACACACGTTGACGCAGAGAAAATTAACGGACTTTTTCCACTGACTCTATTCGCCTGTTTCTTCGAGTGGGTTGGTAATTCGCCCCATGAATAGCATTGTGCCTGTTCTGTCGTCTCTTATAATGAAGAAGAATGGTCTATCAACGTAGAACCTTGTCTCTGATGGTGCAGCACTCGTGAGGCTTATTCCAATACTTGTTGCTGCCGCCGCTACTGTTCCCTCCTCATCTACCTCGATGAGAGCCTTATGGTCCACGAAGTCAATGTACAGGTTCTGGGGGCTTACATCCGCTATCTTACTTAGGTTCGCCTCAAAGGGTTCAAACGCTACACCCATTCCCATGTCTGATAACACATCATTGAGCCGCTTCTTGCCATACTCGAACTTGAACTTCGGCATACGGAGCTTCAGATCAGAGACTTTGTACATCCCGTTGATGGCTTCATCAAGTGTCTCTGCGTCAAGAGTCTCCATCCAGTCATCCAAGACTACGTCTCTATCAGGCAAGAAGACATACATGGCTACTTGTTCTCTACCGTATGGCAGTCTGCATGCCGCGTAGTTGGTTCTGTTGATGTATTTGAAGTCCTCTTTCTGCGCCATTGTATCAACCTGTACAATGGTTTCGTCTGTGAGGTAGAAGTCACGTTTCTGGGTGTCGCTTTTCTCAAACTGGTTTGTCCAGTCTGCCTTGAAGTAGATAGCGTTCAAGAGAAACATCACGTTCTGCGAGTCTATATGGTCCAGAATCTTGTCGATTTTTCCCTCTGTTTTCTCGTTTACCCAGTCATTCAACTCATCCACCGTAGCTTGATTGAAAGGTCTAGCATAGTACTCGCTCATGTAGTGGGTCTCAAGGGTCTCCTTGTACGCTTCATAGACAACCTCGTCGAAATCCTCCTTAACCCACACACTGTTGGCGATACTCAACTGTACATCATTATCAACACCTGCGAGACTCGTCAACAGGTTCTCATAACCTGTCTCGATCTCCTCTGTGGTGAGATCACTGTATCCTAGGGTGGTTCTCATCGCCTCCTCCGTCGTTCCATCAGAGCCTGAGTAAGCCATTGTAAGGGCTGTGCTGATGCTCAACGGCGATATGAACACATTGGATTCAGGGGAATCGGTGCATAACTCATCGAACAGGTTTAATGCGAATCCAGTGTTTGCGGTTATCAGTTCTGGGTCCACCTCTGCCGCTAACTCATCTGATTGAGCGTAACCTTGTGCCAGAAGATAGTCTTGTGTATAATTATATCCAAAGTAGCCCGCTGCTACTACTACGATTGCGCCTAGGATGATTAGGAGCTGCCTTTTTTTCATAATTAATTGTCTGTTCTATTGATTTATTAAGACACTGGGTAATGCAATCATTACTAAAAATATTCCCGGGTTTTTCAGTCAATATTTAAATCACTTACTTGCTTAATGGTGTAGGTTAGTGAGACCTATGAAACCGACAAAAGTAGCAGAAATGCTACATGAAAACGAACGCAAAGTACTTCACGCCTTAAGCAGTGAGAGTATAGCAACAACCGAACAACTAGCCCAAAAAACCGGGTTAGGAAGAGACGCCGTAGAGAAAGCGTCAGATTGGGCCGCCACCAAGGGCGTCGTAGTGTTTAATGAAGAGGTCTCACAGTTTTTTACCCTCACCGACGAGGGAGACGTCTACTCGGAAAACGGCCTACCAGAGAAGAACCTGTTGGACCAACTAAAAACCGGACCAAAACCCATCAAAGAACTACAGAAAACCGTGGAAGGCATGAACATAGCCCTCGCATGGGTGAGACGAAATAGATGGGCGGACATAGATAAGGGAGTCCTAAGTATCACTGAGGCTGGGAAAGCCGTAGGTGAGACCTCTGAAGAGAAACTGATAGTCAAGCTAAAGGCTGGAGGCAAGGTTGACGCCAAGGAGTTCAATGAGGATGAGCTTGAGACCATAGCCCAGTTGGTAAAGCGTAACCTTGTGAAGGAATCCCAGACAGTCACCCGATATGTAGCTATCACCGATTTCGGTAAACAGGTATTACCCGAGTTAGACAAAGTAGAATCAAAACCAGTAATCACACAGCTAACACCCGAGATGCTGGCAACAGGAAGCTGGAGAGGATCAAGGTTCCAGACCTATGATGTAACCTTGCCAGTACCAAGCACAACACCCGGGAAACGCCACTTCATCAGCCAGATCATCGACTATATCAGAAGATTCTGGGTCGAACTAGGCTTCAAAGAGATGAAAGGCAACTATCTGGAGCTAAACTTCTGGAACTTTGACGCACTATACCAGCCACAAGACCATCCTGCACGAGACCTAGCGGACACCTTCTACATGAAGACCCCATACAAGGGCAGACTACCTGACCACAAGATAGTGGAGCAGGTAAAACAGACCCATGAGAACGGATGGACCACAGGTAGCAAGGGCTGGCAGTACAAGTGGGACCCAGAGTTCGCTAAACGAACAGTGCTCAGAACACATACTACAAGCTTATCCGTGCTTCAGATAGCTAAGCTCAAACCAGAAGAGCTTCCGGGCAAGTTCTTCAGCGTTGGACGTGTATTCAGGAACGAGACCATCGACTGGAACCACTTAGCCGAGTTTTATCAGACAGACGGCATCGTGGTTGGTGAGGATGTTAATTTCAGAG
>CALGBN010000370.1 GCA_937877765.1 Candidatus Bathyarchaeota archaeon
GCCAAATAACCAGCAAACCCACGATCACCAATCCACTTAGCCGCATCACGGTAACCAAAACGCACCGCCTGCAACACTATCTTCACCAGTTTACCCACACCATACTCCTCAACATGCCTCTGATATCCACTCTGCAACGCATATTCTAGCTTGGTCACTATTTCCGCTAGCTGCTCCAAAAGCGTAATACTGGACACCTCATCAACGAGCCTAGATGACAAGTATAGAATCCCCCGCTCCAAACCGTCAAGAGCCCGATAGAGAACCCGTTTGCGGATGGCTTTCATTCTGATGCCTGCGAGGAACTTACCTGTAAACATAACCAAATACCACTTGAAACCTAATTATCTACAATATAGACAAGTGTACGGTAAAAACACTACCCCAGAAAACACCAAAAACTATAACGACCCAGATTTTTCCAGTAACCAAATGTAACCGAGAAAGGTGTTTGAACACATATGTGAATCAAATTACAAGTTTTATAAATTATGATTAAAGGCAATTATAAGCTAATAGATCTAATCTAAGAATGAGCGCGTGAGAAATTCATAGATTTGTAAGTAACAGAGAACACAAAGGGAATAAACATGAGAAAGCGCTCAAATAGACTAACTATAGATAATGGTTTGTTTGTTGATTGCACTGATAAAAAGACATTTGACGCAGCAATAGAAATGTAACAAGTTAAAGATATTCTAATTAAAGACGAGGTCCTTATCGGAGTTAAAGAAAAAACAGTATTCCGGTACAAACCAGGCCTTAAAACATAGAACCAGCCACACTTATAGTAACTTTCTAGCCAATACATGCGCAACATAAAATTATAACCAAACCCTGAAAAGCACTTATTCCTGCAACATCAATTACTATCATGTCACAGCGACTGACACGGTTCTTGTTAATCTCCATAATAGTCACCACAGGTTTATCCACGGTTTCACCTGTTTATGGACAAATCGACTATTCAAGAAGCAAACAACGAACCGTTGACCTAGGATGGGTTGAATGGCCAGAGGGCTCATACACGATAACAGAGAAAAAAATAGACAGCGTCTGGACCATCACAGAATACTCCGAAAGACCCATTCAACACCTAACATTCACAGCAAACGAGACCATGGAAATTTACAAAGCTGACGTCGAAGGCAGTGTTTCAATGACCCAAGGAAGACTCATCTACTGGGTTAACAAGGAAATAAATTGGCCAAGTGACTGGAAAGATGTTCCTCATCCACTGATTCAGTTTTAAGATAAGAAATTATGCAAACCATTCAACTGGTTAATAATAATCGGGTTACGGATGAGACACAATAATTTTGATAACAATTATAACAGATGGTGCATTGTGAGGTAGGTTCAAAATGGGTAAAAAGACTCTACTACTACTCTCACTGGCAGCGTTAATAATATTCACACACCCAATACTAGCCGAGGCAAAAGAATACGAATTAGGGTCTGTTTTCTGGACAGCTGGAAAATTTCACTACGTTAATGATAATTGGGATACCAAGATCTACACAGATCGACCAGAGTTTGAGTTCCAGTACACATCCACTTATGATGGAAACCATTGGCTAGAGTTCTATAATACAATAGACAACGGCGGATACCCAGACGTACATATGCAGTACAATAAACCAGCGAACTCAAATCCATGTAACAATATCGATAATTTTATCCTCACACATACCTATCTATTATCATGTCGAAGTGGCAATATGTTCAAGATGTAAAGAGTGACAAAGCAGAGAGATTCTGTGAAAACGCTATGAAGAAACACCCTAATCGGGTCTATAAGATAGCTACTGCAAGGTCAAATAACCCTGGAATGACTGCCGTATATTATAGAGAAAAAACTAGCCAAGTTAACAATAATATACTACTTACATAAAATTAATACATATGCCTAAGCTTTTTTCCACAGAATCAGGGCTATTATTCATACTTGGGGCATTAATCGGGAAAATAATAGGCGCCACAATAACCAGCTACACATACATCAATTTCCTGTTCGAACCCGGACTAGCAGACATATTTCTAGAAGAATATACAATCAACCTAGTATCAGCCAACCTATACCACATAGCCCTCGCAGCAATAACCGGCACGCTACCAGTAGTATGGAAAAGCGAAGACCTATTTGATTAACTACCCTACAGGCAGACAAGATCGTCAAATACTTACGTATTCCACACATCTGGGATAGTCATCGATAACTCACTGAAAAACAAGAATACTTGGCAAGGATGCTTTATTCCCCGCATCCTTTATTTTCCATATTTTCCACCTTATCCTCGAGTAAATTGAGGCCCATAATCAACGATAAATTCAAGATAGAATCAAAGACACTAGATGAGACTAGAGAAATCTATGTATACCATCCACCAGACATGGAAGAGTCGGGCATAACCTATCCTGTGATCTATTTGCTGGATGGTCACAGCCTCCATAACGTCTGCGCCAGCTTTGTACAACACTACTCCAACCGAGACCGTATACCAAGGACGATAGTAGTAGGAATAGCAAGCACAGACCGGCTAAGAGACTTCACCCCCTATGAGAGAACCGCATACAATGGAGAATATGGCGGAGGAGGAGCAAACAGCTTCATGGAGTTTCTAGAGAATGAGTTATTCCCTAGGATAGAGGAAAAATACCCGACGAGAGACTACCGTGTGTTACTGGGCCACTCGTATGGTGGTTTATACGTAACATATGCATTAATGGCTAAACCGATGTTATTCAGAGCATACCTAGCCTGCAGCCCATGGCTTAGCGAGGTAGACAACCCCATTATCGAAAAAATCGGAGAACAGCTACAAGCAGGGTATGAGAAACGCAAACTCTTCTACTTAGCCCATGAACCCATAACTAGTCCAGGCATTGAGGACCGTATCATGAAACTGAGACAGGTTATAGAGGAAAAAGCAAGTGACAGCTTTGAGTGGAAGTACAAGAAATATGGGGACGCAGACCATTCAAACCTACCACTAAAGGCAATCCCTGATGCCCTGGATTTCTTCTTCCCAGGTTTCATCCAAGACTAGTTGAACCCCAACTAATACCCACCTAGTTTATAGAATATATGAAATGGTCTATGACGTTCTATCTGCTGAGTAGATTGGCCATTCAATCCTTATGAAAGCAAACTCAGCAGATACTCCTCAATGCGTGCATAGCTAAAGCGACTCAAGAGCAAGCCTATGGTACCCGTATTTTCGGTACACGCCAGCCCCAGTTAATACAAGGGTCAATAGACTCAAACCCGCGTAGATAGGATTCAACCTTATACCCCATGGAGTATAATTCAAGACAAGCCCCACAAGCGGCACCAAGGCAAGACTAAGGCCTACTCCCAATGCAAATCGTTCAAGGTCTTCCAACTCATCACGTTTCGGGTACAAAGCCTCAATAAACACCGCCCCCGGCACATACAACACATAAACTGCGCCAAAAACATACCGTAGATAAATCCATGGCTCAACTTGGGGCAACACAAACACGCTCAAAGAAGTAACAACTAGGAAACAAAGCACAGCCCAAGCCCAAGCACTGTACCAACTCCATATAAAGCCAACCAAGTCACGGGGGGGATTACTATCAACCAGCCGGATATGGCCATACTTTTCACCGTAATAGATAATCCGTGAAGCCTCTATCTCGTCAAACCCAGCGTCAGAAAGCAGGGAAAGCAAAACATCAACTGACTCACCGCTACTTGCCATAAGCACAGTTAACCCCTGCTCAGGTATCTCATACTCA
>CALGBN010000371.1 GCA_937877765.1 Candidatus Bathyarchaeota archaeon
TCAAGCAGAAGACGGCATACGAGATGTAGAGAGGTCTCGTGGGCTCGGAGATGTGTATAAGAGACAGGAACATGAAAGATCTTGAATTAGACGCCTTGGTGGCTATCGGTGGAGATGATACCCTCGGAGTCGCCGCCGAGTTATACAAGAACGGTGTCAAGGTTATTGGTATACCCAAGACCATTGACAACGATTTGAACGCTACTGATTTCTGTATAGGCTTCGATACCTCGGTGAATGTTGTAGTTGATGCAGTTCAGAGGTGTAGAAGCACCGCGGAGAGCCACAGCAGAGTACTGATTGTTGAGGTTATGGGGAGGCACGCGGGGTGGATAGCGGCTTACGGAGGCTTGGCTGGTGGAGCAGACTGTACACTGGTGCCTGAAGTACCCTTCAGCATAGAAGATGTATGCGCCACATTACAGAGAAGATTTGACTCAGGACAAGATAACGCAATAGTTGTTGTCGCTGAAGGCGCTAAACCAGAGGAGAAAGATGATCTTGCTTTACGCAACAAGGAAGTCGATGCCTTTGGGCATGTACAGTTAGGTGGTATCGGGCATTATCTTGAGAAAGAGATCAAGGAAAGAATGGGTGTACCTACTAGGGCAGTTATACTTGGGCACATTCAGCGTGGTGGTTCACCTACGGTATTTGATCGTGTACTTGGAACACGTCTCGGTGTCAAGGCAGTTGAGTTGATCTCAGAAAACAAGTTTGGTTATATGGTTGCGTTAAAGGGAAACCAGATTGAACCCGTTACCTTGGATAAAGCAACTGGAGTAAACAGAAAACTTGAGACACAGTTCTATGACTTGCTTCAGTTGTTCTCCGGTGAACGTAGCTAGCTGATGAACTAGATGAGTACAACACGATACGAGCCAATATCTGGCTCAACCATGTTTAAAGCATTAGTAGATAAGCCACTGATAATCCCGGCATGCAACATACGCATACCATTCACAGCACATGCCATATTCAAGGCAGCGAAAGATACGAATTCACCGCTTATCATTGAGATAGCAAAAGCAGAGTGCAATCTCAGTGATGGATATATAGGAATCAACATTGACGAGTTTGCTTCACGTATGAAGCAGATTGCAGCAGAGGTAGAGTTTGATGCTTGGAGTCTCCACGCCGACCATATATCCGTAAAAACAGGTACCCGAGAGGAAATAGAGAACATAAAGAAACTGATAAAGGCTCAAGTCGAGTCAGGTTTCACTTCATTCGCTGTTGATGCCTCACACTTGTTCAACTTTGAGGGTGAGACCGTCTATGATCGGTTAAAACCCAATATTGATGCAACAATCGAGCTATCGCACTATATCGATGAGCAGATGGGTGATAGAAGCTATGGTTTGGAGGTTGAAGTAGGGGAGATTGGTGTCAAGGATAGTGACGGCATGGTGATTACTACCATTGAGGAGGCTACTTTATTTATCAAGTCACTCAATAACTCAAGTGTTTATCCTCATGTCTTGGCTATCGCAAATGGCTCTACACATGGCAACGTCTACGATGAAAATGGGGTACAAACCAATCAAGTATCAATAGATATAGACCAGACAAAAGCCATTGTGAAGGCACTCAAGGATATGGGTAGCGATGTGAAGATCGCCCAACATGGAATCACAGGCACTCCATTAGAGTTCATTAAATCAGTGTTTCCTCATGGAGATATTCTCAAAGGCAACATAGCGACATACTGGCAAAACATAGTATTTGATGTTCTCAAGCTGTTTGAACCCGAGCTATACCGTGATATATTCACGTGGATAATCGAAACATACGGTAAAGACGGAGTATCCGATGAAGAAACCTTTGGAAAGTATACGATCCGTGAGTTGAGTTTATTTCATGAAAGAATCGGGTCAGTGCGCCCAGAGACTCTTGAAGCTATTGATGCACGTATCTACGCAGACTCGCTGCTATTTGTTGAGGCGATGAAGACTCGTGGCATGGCGTCACATGTAAGACGGATGCTATGATTCAATTATTTTCTTTTAGTTATCTTTAAATAACAGATCAAAGTTTAAACGGCTGGTCGTGGAACATATGTTCAGCAGAGTTAACTAATTTTAAGCTCAGCCCCTAGATGTTCCCATAACTGAGACCAACAGTAACCAATGAGTGGCTTCGGTGTCGCATTTAACTGAGAAAATCAAGTCCGCATTGCACGGAAACCTCGGAGTAATGGTAGTGAGCTCTGCGCTCTGGTCCATCTCCGGAAACATGACAGCTCCATTCTATGCTCTATATGTCCTTGAGCTTGGCGGAGACTACGCCATGATAGGTAAGATACTGGGTGTCAAGGCACTTGTTCAGATCGTACCCATGCTCTTGGGAGGATACCTTACAGACAAGGTGGGACGAAAACAGATACTCTACACAATGACATATCTTCTATCCTGTGTAGCACTAATCAGAGCATTTGCTCCAGACTATCGATTCCTAGTGATAGCCGCAATATTAGAGGCGTTATTCATGGGGCTAAGACAACCATCAATGTCATCGCTGCTCAGCGATTCAACTACCCCTGATAACCGTTCAATGGGATTTGCACTCTGGAGAGTGGGACCAACCCTAACCGGTGTGTTATCGCCTTCAATATTCGGTTTGATCATGGACAGGTATGGTTTGAGAATTGCGATGCATTGGGGGTATATCGCCGTATTTACGCTAGGCGCTATATCCGCGTATATGAGGCAGAGATACATCAAAGAAACCTTAGATAAGAA
Organism: Candidatus Bathyarchaeota archaeon; assembly: GCA_937877765.1. Classification (GTDB taxonomy): domain Archaea; phylum Thermoproteota; class Bathyarchaeia; order TCS64; family TCS64; genus RBG-16-57-9. The sequence goes on from CALGBN010000371.1 coordinate 2,742, forward strand.
GGAGGAAATTGCACAGGAAACAAACAGAGTAACTGAGTTAATCAGTGATTTCAAAGCAACTCTACTTAGCTTGAACCGGCAAGCAGCGAATTTCATTGCCTTAGACTTTATTTTCACATTGGCACTGGGTCTAGCTGAGCCATACTTCGTAACATATGCAACAGATTCTCTACAAGTATCAGGCTCCCAGTGGGGCTTAGTGATGAGTCTAGTAACCCTCGTTTACAGTATCACGATGTTGGTGGTAGCCTCTCCTTCGGATGAGAAAGGCAGGGTAAGATTCGTACAAGCATCAATGGTCTCTTGGCCAATCTCGTATTGGCTCTTCATTAATAGCGGTAGCTATCTCAGTATGATGATTACTAGATTATTGGTTACTTTGGCGGCGGCTGTAGGTCAGCCTGCTTGGACTGCCTTGTTTACTGATTACTGCCCCAAGGAGCATCGAGGTAGGTATCATGCTTTGCTTGAGATAAGCTGGAGCATTCTTTATGGTGGCGGCAATTATCTCGGTGGATTGGTTTACCAGAACATGAGTATACGGGCACCATTCCAGATAGCTATGACGTTAATGGCCGTCGGTGGCGCTGCTTCCTTGCTCATCTTGAAGGAGCCAGAGTTCAGGGAGCAATAGCTTTTATCAACCATAGTTATGCCAATACCAGTATGC
>CALGBN010000372.1 GCA_937877765.1 Candidatus Bathyarchaeota archaeon
TCGGCAGCGTCAGATGTGTATAAGAGACAGTGCTAATCCATTCCATAAATGGAGTGAATAATCAGTAACTTCTCCTTTCTTCCAATAAAAATGGAACTCACCTGGGAATGCGTTTCTCTCAAAGTAATCATTTTCAGCATCAGTTTCAAATAATATTTTACATCGTTTATTTAGAGGGTTTTTTTTAGTTCCTTTCTGTTTAATTTTAAAGAATGTGGGATATTCTTTTCCTTCATAATCATTCTGATTACTAACATATCTAAGATTGAAGGGATTGGAAATTCTAGTTCCTGGAAATAATAATGAAGCGAATGAAGGAGATTTTTTTACTAAATCGTCAACAATCTCTTGTAAAGGTTTAGAATCAGCAAGTTTATCCTGTAAATCTTCTTGTCGTCTTTTCGTTTTTAATTCCTTTAAACCCTGATGATTTCGCAATATTCCTGCCAATTCATTCTCAATTTCCTGTTTTAGATCTCCCTCACGAAGTCTATCACGGCTGTTCATGAATAGATCTTCTCTAGTCCTTCCGGCAATATTACTACAATCTATTGATACAAGAATTGAGTCTGAAATATATCCCAAGTTTACAGAGGTTCTTGCAAAGAATCTTTTTGATATATATCCATGTGTTTGACCATTAATCGAAAAAATAATTCCTTCATCTTTACGATATTTTACAGATTTCCCTTTTTTAAAAGCATAAATTTGGCATGCCATTTTTTCTCCTAATACTGAAATAAAACATGAACTAGGAAAGCCACTTTCTAAATTCCCACGCTTATCTTCGTTTAGTCTTACCTCAAGCCCAGCCATAGTAATTTGTGGACTATGAGAAGAATATCCCTCTCTTCTTTCATAAAATCGGATTGGTAATGCTATACGAGGAACTAAGAGACAAATTCTATTATATAGATCCTGAGTAACTGTTGTTCTATATCCCGGAATTTGATACTCATATAATTTGATATATGTTCCCCATTTCATTTCATTATAATATGGTTTCGGATATTTTCCTGGTATAATTCGAAGAGAATCGCGATTAAAGAATGGGATTTTACCATTCACTACTAAATAAGTATATGAAGAACTCCGTCTATTATCAGAAGGATTTTCTCGTCTGATTATAGTAAATCCCCAGCAATCCTTTGTTTTATCATTATTGTCATAGGCACAATTAGGATGTCTTTTGCTCACAATTAATTGAAGATTGTGTGTACCAGCAAATTGAAGTACACCAGTTCCACCCATATTGAATTTTCCTTGGACAAAAGGAATACGTAATTTGTTAGAACCTGCAAGGGACAAAAAAGTGTCTGGCATTTGTTTTGGGGTCTGTCCTTCACCAAGATCAATAATGGAATAACATGGATTCCTTTTTTCTCCAGTAGCTACCAAAGAAATATTTTGGGCTAGTTCAGTTCTTCTCCCAGCACTTATATCCCAAAGACTCCCCCGCCTTATCTTAAAGTACCTTTCTTGAGCTTCTGTTATACTTCTTGGCGCTCCTTCACTTTCAGGATCAATTCCTTCTTTATAACATTCTCTCATGAATACTGCGTCAACAGAATTGATCAATTTCTCAACAAGAGCGGATTCAGGTAAGCTTTGTTGATTTCCAATTGTTGCAAAATTATTTTCAAAGTCTCCATAAAACCGCCAATTATTTGGGTTATCCCAAAAACCGTATTGTTTTAGAATTTTTATGACTGCTTCTTCTGATTCACTTTTCACCAAAGTCATACATAATTTATACAAATTTGTTGATGGACTCAAGTTTGTTTGTTGTATTTTCTTTTGATCAGTCATTTTCTTAAACCTCCAACTAATTCATTACATTTTTCTGATACTACATATATATAAGACAGCCCATCATACTTACGATTCACGAGTTTAAGATCATTCATTCGATTGAGATGCCCAGCTAAATAGGTGGCTACTTGATTTTCGCTAAAATCAGGCTTGGAACCTTTTATTGTATTTTTAAGAACTCCTGTATTATTTTCGCCTTTACCAATTGAATTTAAGATAAAACGAATATCTTGCATCTCATCAGGTAAGTATTGTTTTATCACGTGAACTAAAAATTCCTGTTCCTCTTCAGATAATACTGAGTTCTTATTATTCAAATCAAGGTAAGGATTCTCAAACTTACAAAATTCTAGACCAATATTAGTTAATCGTGCATAATCATTTCCATCACTACCAGTGAAGATATCAAGTAAACGTAAAGTTGCTGGCATCCCATCAATTTTGTCTTCTCTCAAGTCTCCAACGAAATGAGACTTGAATCTGGAACGTGAACTTTCACTGTTTTTACTAACAGGTAACCCGGTAAATAGTCGATCCCCTCGCTTCCTTCCTGACCCTTTTTCAGATCTTTTTAAAGCCAGACCGATTTTCCTTGCCTCTCTGGAAGCTATTTCCTGTAATGAATCAAGTAGTATAGGACCATCTTGCTCTTCCATTAAATTCGCTAATACTCTAACAGTTATTTTTACAGGGAAAAATTTGTTCCAGAAACCAGACAGAGTTGTGTATAATTTTGAATTATCGGGTTCTACAGTATCAAAATTGAAATCGTCTAAATTAGTTAAATTCTTCTTGTTATCGTGTTCAGATTCAGGGGGCTTATATGTAACTGATTCTTGTTGAATGGGTTCAAGTGGATTTTCAATAATATACACCTGATTTTGGATCGATGTGAGGATAAACTCCTGAATAGTTCTATATCCCCCTTTTTCTATTTGTTTTTGGATTATATCCACAACTTCTGGGGGTATATCCACTATATACCTCATTTTATCACCCTATATACCAGTATATCCCTCTTTATACTATTTAAAACCGATCATTAGGTGGAGTTGAACATAAAAAGAATTTTTCAAGTGTTTTATAATTATATAGTACCGTGTGTTTTCTTTGCCTATGTTTCACAAGATACTTGTTGCGGTTGACGGATCAGACGCCAGTCTTCACGCACTTGAAGTTGCAGCAAAAATAAGCATCGATAACGATGCAGAACTAACCATACTAACAGTAGCACCCTACCCACCACCAATGTTCACAGAAGACGCCATGCCAACATACCTACCCCAATACCAAACCGACCACAGAGAAAGCCACAAAAAAATGCTAGCCAAAATCAACAAAGAAATCAAAACAAAAAACCCCAAACTACGCACAGTACCCATCGTCATGGAAGGCAAACCAGCCCAAACCATCATAGACGCAGCAAAAGCACGCGAATCAGACCTCATCATAGTAGGAAACCGCGGACAAAGCGGAATCCTAGACTGGATGCTAGGATCAGTGAGCCAAAAAGTAGTAAACAGCTGCACAGCACCCGTCCTCGTCGTAAAAGACCAAAAATACTGCCAAGCCTAAAAGGGAGGGGAGGGGGTCTCCCAAGAAAACCCCTAAAACAACCCATTTTCTCTAAACCAGCCCCAGAAAATCCTCTTTAATATCCAACATAATGACAAAAAGCGTCACAGTAACCGAAAATAACCACAAAAAAGTAACTGGAGAAACATCTGACCTTAAACGACAAACAGATATTTAGTACCCCAACCTAATCTTTATAAACCATCCAAACTAAAAATATGTGAATCATTTTTTTCAGTAAAAGAAAAGCCCCCCTAACACCTAGAGGGGTATCACACGGAAACCCCCAAAAAGCCCCCATTCAACAAACAAGCTTAGAAAACCAACCAGAACAAACAAGAAACTAGGCAAAAAAGGCGTCTATTCTATACAAAAACACCGCCTATTCATACCAAAAAAATGACGCCCAGCCTACTTCTGAGACTTCGCCACACACTTGGATTCACCGGTCCTACCAACCATATTACACTCAATATACCTCTTACAACGACCATGAGCATCCACAGTATAACTCGGCAATAATCCACACTGCTTACTAACCACACATCTCACCTCCAAGAAACAATCCCCACCCACAGGCGGGACACACTCACCCAGCGTAACGCCCCCCATATAAACACTACACCAGATCACCCTGAAATACCACGGTTCCCCACAAACACCCATGTTCAAAAACATACACGCCGCCATAGACGGCAACCCAAGCAGCATCAAAGCACTAGACTACGCAGCACACCTAGCAAACAACGAAAAAGCAACACTACACATCATCAGCGCAGCAGAGCCTCTACCCCCACTCGTCACCCCCCCTGGAACAAACCAATACATGCCCCAATACCAAGACGACATCCACAAAGCCCTAGAAGAAATCCAGCAAACACAAGTAAAACGCCTAGCAAAGCTCTACCCAGACCTAAAAATAACCACCCAGGTAATAGACGGACGCCCAGTACCAGTAATCCGCAAAGCCACCAAAGGCACAGACCTCATAGTAATCGGACACAGAGGACACGGAGCAATACTCAGCCTAGTACTAGGCAGCGTCGCAAAACAAATAGTAGACACATGCACAGCACCAGTCCTAGTCATAAAAGACCAGGACTACTGCCCCACCTAAACACCAACATCAGGCAAAGACCCAACGGCATTCAAAACACTCAAAGCCTCATCACTAAGCCGCAGACGACACCCCTGATGCACATAAATCCGCTCCAATACACCAATCTTCGTCAACTTACGCCTCTGAGGCTCACCAAAAAAACGACTCGCCTTATGCCCACTATTAATCATATAGAGCTCCCTACTGTAAAACCGTACAATATTACGGAAACTCTGCTCAACCTCAAATGAAGACAAGACAAACCCACCAATACAATACCCAAACAAGCTAAAAACAGTTACCAAAAAACACCCACTTAACACCAAAAAACACCCCGATTATGTAGCAATAAACTACATACAACGAGATAATAGCCAATGGAACAAGAAACCATATCACAGGTGCATAAATATGGCTCAACAACTAGTCTGCGAATGCGGCAGCACAGACATCGTAACCGACACCAGCACAGGAGAACAAATCTGCACACAATGCGGAACAGTTCTCAACGACTCAATGATCGACACAGGACCAGAATGGAGAGCCTTCAACCCGGAACAAACAGAAAACCTCACACGAGTCGGAGCACCCCTCACACCCCTCATTCATGATAATGGCCTGAGCACCACCATCAGCTGGAGAAGCCAAGACGCCACAGGACGCAACCTCACACGAGAAGAAAAAGAACGCCAATACAGACTCAGAAAATGGCAACGCCGCACAGCCGCCAGCGACAGCACCCAAAGAAACCTAACCCAAGCCCTCAGCGAACTCACAAGAATAGCCGACGAACTCAAACTCCCCCAAAACACACGGGAAACAGCTGCCATGATATACCGTAGAGCCGTCACACAAGGCTTGATCAGAGGCAGAACAATCCAATCAGTAGTCGCATCAGCCGTCTACATGGCGTGCAGACAATGCCAAGTCATCAGAAGCCTCGAAGACGTAGCAAAAGCCGCAACAATAACACGAAAAGAAGCAGCACGAAACTACCGCCACCTCTACAAACAACTACAACCCGATGTACCCCAAGTAGACAAAGACAACCTCATCACAAAATACGTAAATCAGCTACGAATCAGCGGCACCACTGAACAACTCTGCAGAAAAGTAATGGACCAAGCAGCCGAGGAAAAACTCACCATCGGAAGAGCACCTGAAGGCATCACAGCCGCATCATTATACATCGCCTGCAAACTCAACCTAGAAGACAGAACACAAGGCGAGATAGCAAAAGCAGCGCAAATAACAGAAGTCACCATCAGAAACCGGTACAAGGAGCTGCTCAAAAAACTAGACTTTGAGGTATGCCTATGATACTAAAAGTAAGACACGCCATGAAACCCAACCCACAAGTAGTGGACTGCGAGACCACAGTCACAGAAGCAGCCTGCAGAATGATACAAGCAGGACAAGACACAGTCATAGTAGTAGACGGAGACACCATCAGAGGCACAGTAGACCTGAAAAACCTAGTACGCTACACCTACACACAAGGATTCAGACCACATCAGACACCCATCGGCGAGATCACAAACTGCGACATCATACTAGCCCGACCAAACACAAGCCTGGAAGACTGCCTCACAATAATGACCGAGCTCAAACAATCGACACTTCCAGTAGTAGACGGGAAACTCGTAGGCAGCATCAACATACACGACCTACTCAAAACACAGCCACAGACAAAGCCACATGCAATCATGCCCGAGATACCTAACCCATAAAAACCCACCAACATCAACAATTATATGAGCTGTATACTCTGCAAAATCAGAGACAATAAAGCGCCCAGCTACAAAGTCTACGAAGACAAACACACCCTAGCATTTCTAGACATCAACCCAGTCGCAGACGGACACGTATTACTGATCCCCCGAGAACATACTCAGTACATCGAGGAACTCTCCCCAGAAATCTGGGAAGCCCTAATGAGGACACTCATCAGGCTCGTACCATCAATCCAACGAGCCATGAACGCCAAGGACAGCAACATCGGGATAAACAATGGACCAAACGCTGGCCAAATAATTCCCCACGTTCACATACACATAATTCCTCGTCCATCAAAGGCAGGAAAACTATTGTTCAGCAACCCAGCCCGGTTCAAGCCACGAAAAAAGGAGTACTTTGAGGAAATCGCTGAAAAGATAAGGAAAGAGATAGAGGCTACCTGAGATACTCAGGATACGGCCAAGAGGTAATACAGCCTGTCTCTTATACACATCTCCGAGCCCACGAGACCTCTCTACATCTCGTATGCCGTCTTCTGCTTGAAA
>CALGBN010000373.1 GCA_937877765.1 Candidatus Bathyarchaeota archaeon
CCCGAAACCGATCTCGCATCCGGTGTTTTTCATGTATTCTCCGAGGCGGGTTAGGCTCTCGGCTGTGGGTTCTGGGTTTCCCGCTGGGAACATGCCGTCTGGTACTGCGTTGATTATTTTGGCTTGTGTGGTGAACTCGTTGAATGCTGTTGGGGCTAGGGTGCTTGTGGCTCCGCAGAAGCAGTCCAGTCCCACCTTGTATTCTGTGTTGATCTCAATGGTGTCTGCGAGCATATCCACGTAAGGATCGATGGCTTCAATCTCTTCCACGGTTCCTACTTGGTTCCGCTCTGCATAGACGTATCGCTCTTTTTCCAGCATCTCCTCAAGCTGTAACTGCTCTTGTATTGTGAGACTCATCCCCTGCTTGTTGAAGACCTTCAAACCATTATAGGGGGGCGGGTTATGGCTGGCGGTTATCTCAACCCCCGACTTTGCACCAGCCTCAGTGATCATCCAAGCCGCCACAGGCGTTGGCACCAATCCAACTTGATATACGTCACCTCCAGCTGCGTTTACTCCGCTGGTTAGTGCTGCTTCCAGCATTGGTCCTGTGTGTCTGGCGTCTCGTCCTATTATTGTTGTGCCGCCTTCGTGGATTGTGGCGATGGCTGCTCCTACTCTCTGGGCGAGTGTGGGGGTAATATCGATGTTAGCCAGACCTCGTATGCCTGAGCTTCCGAAGAGTTTTGGTTTCACCTGTTACGCCTCTTGGGTATGAATCGTCGGAGGGGGTCTAATTGTATAAGCTTTTCCAGTTCAGGCAGCCGTATGCCTCGCTTGATATCACCATAGGTCTCACAATGCTCCTCACGGTAATACTCTCTGTCTCGGGTAGGTCGGACAACAACTTCTACTGTGTGTTCCATTACCTGTACCGCTATGTGGGTTGATGTCCTTGGGAGTCCACCCAGCGTGAATGTTTTCTGCTCAGAGCCCATGAGGTCAAGTTCAGCGAGCTTTTCCTCGATTTCCTCTGGATTATCACAGTAAACAACAATGTCAATATCGCTGCCCTGTCTAGGGGTTCCACGCCAAACGCTACCAATGAGAACTGGATCATATTCACTGAGCAATTTCATCATAGTGACGGCTATCTTCCGCATCTCAATGAGCCGCGTCAGTCTATCGGAGCCCTCACGCTCCTCGACTAACCTGTCAAGCTCAACTGCTACCTCATAGTTGCTTGGTAGTGCTCTTGTTCTGAGGCTTGCTGCAGCCATCTCTTTTGCATCCTTGTATTCTTTGATGGTGCGGTTGTAGAGTAGTCTGGCTGCTTCTCGTGCTACCTCGGTGCGTGTGGGCATAAGATGTGTATGGGGTTTGGACTGAAAAACTCATCTAGTTTTTGTTTCGGTTGATTGGTACGACTTCAGTCAAGACAAGTATGGCTGCGATTATTCCTGATAGATAGCTAAGCCACTGGTAGAGAGGCTCGTCGTCTCTGCCGCCATACATTGTGAAGGAGACCTCGTAGCTCTTATCATCATACTGTATGATCACGAAACCCTCCTCCATATCCTCGTTCTGGGACTCGAAAAAAGCATCAAACTCGTAAAGGCTACCATCCTCAAATGTTGCCATGGCCCATCCGTCCTCATCAGCGGATTCCAACGCGGATACAACTAATGGGTAATCCTCTAGATCTGCTGCTGTTATGTTGATTGTAAACTCGGGGTATATCTCATCGGTTGAGTATACCTCATAGGCGTAGGCGTCCCAGTAAACGATGCTACTGGTGTACATTACATAGAATACAACTGCGAGTAGAACTGCGACTAGTATTGCTGCCCCTTTCTTCTTATCCATAAAACCATACTCGTGACAACACCTTTTATCTCTTCATATAGAAAAAGGCTAATAGAGGGGATCAGGCTCCAGCAACCCGGGCACCGTTCTACCGCCCGATACCCCCATAGGGGCTCCATCGGCCCTCCAACAAGCACCGCCATGAAGCATACCCATTGAATCCCTGAGTACACCGTTCATTCCCCCTGCGATACGGTTCACTGTGAAAACAACGTGACCACGCTCTTCCAGTTCTTTTCTTACTTGTTCTAGGAACACATTCTCCATTATGAGTTTCTCCCCCGGAGTACCTTTGATACCCATGGTCCATATCCTTGGTGCTTCAACTGCTTCCTGTATACTCATCTTGAAGTCGATGATGTTGACGATGGCTTGGGCTACTGATGGGAATATCTTGAATCCCCCGGGTGTTCCTATGCAAAGATACGGTTCACCTTTCCTGAGTATTATCGTTGGACTCATGGAGCTTAGCATCCGTTTTCCTCCAGCAACACTGTTTGCTCTACCGGGTCGTGGATCGAAAAGCGCCATACAGTTATTCAAGGTGATTCCAACGCCGGGAACCGTGACCTTTGAGCCGAACTCCCAGTTTAGTGTCTGGGTTGCGGCTACCATGTTGCCCATGTTATCCATGGCTGATAGGTGGGTTGTGTAATTGCTTTCCCGCTTGTAACTCTGTGAGTCACCGTGACTATACTGTTTCGCTGTTTCTCCTATCTCGGCTGCTCGTTTCTCTGCGTATTTCTTGTCAAGCAGTCCTTCTAGCGGGATATCTACCACAGCTGGATCACCCATGAACTTTTGACGATCAGCGAAAGCAATCTTCAGCGTCTCAGCCATCAGGTGAAGATGTTCAACTGAGCCGAACCCCATTGATGGTACATCAAAGTTCTCCAATATATTCAGCATCTGGATGATGTGGGTTCCTCCGCTGCTACCGGGAGCCATCGCGTATAACTCATAGTCGTCCCTGTATGTGCCTGTGACTGGTTTTCGCTCTATAAGCTGATATTCACGTAGGTCTCTTGCGGTGAGAATACCCCCGTTATCCTCCATATAATCAACAACGGCTTTTCCAAGCTCACCATTATACATAGCATCACTACCCTTCTTGGCAATCAGCTCCAAAGACTCAGCGTACTCGGGCAACGTAATCAAAGTACCCGGTTTGACT